>NZ_JARJBD010000436.1:0-370 GCF_029269925.1 Rhodococcus sp. T2V | reverse complement strand
CGGCGAGCTTTCCGGCGGTGTCGAGCGCCCAGTCGAGTGCGCTGTGGCTTTCCGGGCGATCGGTGAGCAAGACGACGAGGTTCATGGCGGGATCTGTCCTATCCGGGGTATGCGGCGAAGAGGATGCCGACGACGAGCATGACCAGACCGACCAGGGAAGCGCGCCAGATCGCCTTCTTCTGGTGGTCACCGAGTTCGACCTTGGCCAGGCCCACCAGCAGCAGGAACGAGGCGACCAGGGGGCTGGAGGTGTGCAGGGGCTGTCCGATAATCGCGGCGCGGGCCATCTCCTCGGGGGCGATGCCGTAGTGCGAGGCCGTCTCGTTGAGCACCGGGAGCACACCGAAGAAGAAGGCGTCGTTGCTCATGA
>NZ_JARJBD010000435.1:0-371 GCF_029269925.1 Rhodococcus sp. T2V | reverse complement strand
TGCCGGACAGTTGCTTTCCGAGCGCGTCGACATTCGATCCGAGACCGGGCAGGTCGGCGCCACTGAAATCCGATGTCAGTGCGGTGGCGACCGTCGCGCCTCCTCCACTGGCACCGGCACCGGTGTTGGTGTTGCTGGGGGTCTTCGAGAGGATCGCCCCGAGGGATCCGAGGAACGGGTTGGCGCCCTTGCGGATCGAGCAGTACAGGTCGTTCGGATCGCAGATCGAGGCGACCCGCCCCGACAGCGTCCCCATGCCCTGCGACCGGGGACCGGCGATCCCCTCCCCGGAGGTCGTCGGGCCGACCGTCGCGGCGCCCTGCGTGCCGGCACCCGGGTCGGCGAGCAACGCCACCCCGAGGACCCGATCC
>NZ_JARJBD010000434.1:0-374 GCF_029269925.1 Rhodococcus sp. T2V | reverse complement strand
GTCCGGGGTACAGGTCGGCGATGCGGCGCATCGCCAGTCCGGGCAGGTAGCCGACCTCGTGGCTGCAGGCGCGGGCCACGGTGACCGGCAGGGCGCCGATCGTGTTGGGTTGGTCGACGACCACCAGCACCGATCCGTGGCTGGCCAGGCGGTCGAAGACCGCCCGCAGCTTGGCTTCGTCGTTCGGCAGGGCCTTGTCGTAGATCTTCTTTCCGGCGGCGGTCAGTCCGACGGCGTGGTGCTCGCCTTTGCCGACGTCGATGCCGCAGTACACCGCATAGTTCGAGTCCATTCAGGGTCGTCCCTTGTGTCTCCGGTCCGGCCGGTCGCCGATCCGGCATCGACGCCCGGCACCCACGTTACAAAGAGACCTA
>NZ_JARJBD010000433.1:0-375 GCF_029269925.1 Rhodococcus sp. T2V | reverse complement strand
TGAGGAACTTCGCGGTGTCGAGTCCGAGGTCGGTGACCTGGTAGCGGTGGGTGCCCTCGATCCGGACGATGAGGTTGCGGGTTTTCAGCCGGCGCAGGTCGTAGGTCATCTGCCCGGTGGACACCGTGTCCGGGTCGAGTCCACGCAGCTCGCCGGTGAGGGTGCGCAGGTCCTTGTTGGTGAAGCCGTTCGGGTGCAGCCGGAAGACCAGCAGTGCGGAGAGCAGGGCGTGGCTGCGCTGGTCGGCGAACCGCAGGCCGGGGACGCGGGTGCCGGTGGCGGTGGTGACCGGACCGGTGATGGCGGTGAGGGCGTCGGCGCCGGTGATCGGGTCGTGACTGAGTCGTTGGACGCGCAGCAGGCGTCGGTTGGCGT
>NZ_JARJBD010000432.1:0-376 GCF_029269925.1 Rhodococcus sp. T2V | reverse complement strand
CGGGTTCCCTGCTCGAGGACGCGGGCGGCGAAACCGAGCGCGGCCCGGATCCCCGACACGTCACGGACTTCGGGTGGGATCGTGCGCATGTCCCCGAGGCAGAGTGCGGTGAGGGTGGGGAAGTCGTCGACCAGCGGGTGCATCAGGTTCTGCCAGGCGGCGGCGTCGGCGCGGGAGCCGTACTCGGCGAGTTCGGCGGTGGTCCGCGCGAGGTCGGGGTAGGCGATCCCGGCGGGCCGGTGATCGAGGGGATGCGCATAGGACGCGGTGGGGACGGTCAGGTGCACCCCGCGGGCGGGGAGGTCGAAGGCGGTGAAGAAGGGGGACGCGGCGGCCATCGGGTGTACCGCCGAGCAGATGTCGTGCGGGAGGGCGG
>NZ_JARJBD010000431.1:0-377 GCF_029269925.1 Rhodococcus sp. T2V | reverse complement strand
AACAAGGTAGCCGTACCGGAAGGTGCGGCTGGATCACCTCCTTTCTAAGGAGCATCTCCCCGCACACCCCCGAACAGTCGGGGCGCGTGTGAGGGCAGAGCCACTTCGGATTCACACGTAATCCGGTGGTGCTCATGGGTGGAACACTGACAACCTTTCCCGCGTCACGGTCGATCTCCATGATCGGCCGGCGGGTGATATATCGATGCACTGTTGGGTCCTGAGAGAACACGTGAGTGTTTTTTCTACAGGAAAGTGACGACAACCAATTGTGGTGGTCATACCGGTCGGGTTTTCCCGGTGTTCGGTGGCGACGTGAACATGGTTGGTTGTGTGTTGTTTGAGAACTGCACAGTGGACGCGAGCATCTTTGTTGT
>NZ_JARJBD010000430.1:0-381 GCF_029269925.1 Rhodococcus sp. T2V | reverse complement strand
CGAAGCCACCCTCACCACCCACCCCGACATCACCCACGCCGCGGTGACGGTACACCACGACCCCCACACCGGCGACCGACTCGTCGGCTACATCGTCCCCCGCGACCACACCCCCCTCGACCCCACCGCCATCCACGCCTTCGCCGCCGAACACCTCCCCGACTACATGCTGCCCAACCCCATCACCATCCTCGACGCACTACCCCTGACCACCAACGGCAAGATCGACCGCCGCGCACTCCCCGCACCCGCACTACCAACACCCCAGTACCGGCCACCGACCACCACTGTGGAAGGAATCGTCGCCGACACCTTCGCCGACGTCCTCGGCCACGACCAAATCGGACTCGACGACGACTTCTTCACCCTCGGCGGCAACTC
>NZ_JARJBD010000429.1:0-384 GCF_029269925.1 Rhodococcus sp. T2V | reverse complement strand
GATGTGGTGGCTCGGCACGAGAGCCTGCGGACGGTGTTCGGTGAGGATGACGGTGGTGTGCCGTTCCAGCGGATTCTGCCGGTTGAGCGGGTCGTCGCGGAACTACCGGTTGAGGTCGTCGACGCCGGGGACGACACTGCGATGGATGTGGTCGCGGAGGCGGCGGGCCATTGCTTTGACCTGTCGGTGGAGATCCCTGTGCGTGCAACGCTTGTGCGATGCGGCGAGAACCAGCACATCCTGGTGTTGGTGCTGCACCATATTGCGGGGGACGGGGGTTCGTTGGCGCCGTTGGCTCGGGATGTGGCGGTCGCGTATGCGGCGCGCGTGGCGGGGGAGGTTCCGGGGTGGGTGCCGTTGCCGGTGCAGTATGCCGATTACACG
>NZ_JARJBD010000428.1:0-385 GCF_029269925.1 Rhodococcus sp. T2V | reverse complement strand
TACGCCGACTACACCCTGTGGCAACGCGAACTCCTCGGCTCCGACGACGACCCGACCTCGATACTCGCACAACAGCTGACATACTGGCGTACGACGTTGGCTGGTCTACCGGAACAGCTCGAACTGCCCGGGAAGCGCACCCGGCCCAATGCGTCGCAACGTGGACGAACACACGCGTTCACCATCGACGCACGCACCCACGGCGCGGCAGCCGCACTGGCGCGACAGCACACCGCGACGTTGTTCATGGTGTTGCACACCGCGTTCGCGGTGTTCCTGGCCCGGATGTCGGGCACCGACGATATCGCGATCGGCACCCCTGTCGCCGGCCGCGGCGACCCCGCCCTCGACGACCTGGTCGGCATGTTCGTCAACACCCTCGCAC
>NZ_JARJBD010000427.1:0-390 GCF_029269925.1 Rhodococcus sp. T2V | reverse complement strand
GCAACCGATCCACCACCATCACCACCGCCGGAACCATGAACTCCGGCAACCGCCCGGCCACGAAACGACGAACCTCGGCCGCCGACTCACTCGACCCGCCGACACCGTCGACGTGGAAAACCACGTATCCGATCAGTTCGGTGCCATTGCCGGTGGCGCCGGCTACCACGACCGCCTGAGCCACCGTCGGATGCTTCAGCAGCACCGTCTCGACCTCTGCGGGTTCGACTCGGAACCCCCGCACCTTCACCTGCTCATCAGCACGACCCACGAACACGAGCACACCCTCGGCAGTCCACCGCACCAGATCCCCCGACCGATACATCCGCGCACCGGGCACACCGAACGGACACGCCACGAACCGCTCAGCCGACAACCCCGGCCGACCCA
>NZ_JARJBD010000043.1:0-81129 GCF_029269925.1 Rhodococcus sp. T2V | reverse complement strand
AGAGCCCGACGGTTTCGGCGAGCGGCTTGTAGATCCAGACGATCAGCAGCACGACGGCGGGCAGCAGGTACAGGTACGGGGTGAGACGGCGGACCACGCGGCCGGTACGGGACGGGCGGACGGTGGCCGCGCCGTCCGTACCGGACGGGGTGACCGGCGTGGCCGGGGCGGGAACTTCGACGAACATCACTGCACCGCGGCGGTGGTGAGCTCCGCGATGGACTCCCGGATCTCGTCGGCACTCATCTCGTACACGGTGGGCGACACTTCCAGCGGAACCACGGTGTGCAGGACCCGGTCCCGGTAGACGTGCACCATGTTGAACCCCTGGGCACCGTCCAGGCCGCGGATACCGCCCTGCTCGACGAGCAGGTCCTGCGTGTAACAGGTCGCGGACGCCACCGAGACGGGGATACCGGCGAACGTGCACGTCGTCGAATAGTGCAGGTGGCCGGCGAGGATCCCGCGGACGTCGGTGCCCGCGAGCACCGTCTCGAGCCGATGCTGATCCTGCAGTTCCACCTGCTCCATGGCAGTCAGCAGGCTCGGAACCGGGGGGTGGTGCAGCGCGAGGAGGGTACCGTGCTGCGCGGGCTCCGCGAGCACCTCGGTGAGCCACGCGAGTTGCTCGTCGCTGATCAGACCGTGGTGGAACCCGGGAACCGTGCTGTCCAGCACGATGATCCGCAGTCCGCCGACGTCGACGACTGCGTCGACCGAGTCCTGCGTGGGTTCGGCGTCGAGCAGGCCGCTCCGGAAGGCGGGCCGGGCGTCGTGATTGCCCATCACCCAGATCACCTTCGCGCCGAGACGCTCCGCGGCGGGCTCGACGATCCGGCGCAACCGCACGTACGCCTCGGGCTCCCCCGCGTCGGCGAGGTCGCCGGTGAACACGATGGCTTCGGGGCGCTGCCCGGTCTTCTCGAGCCGCTCGAACAGCCGGGAGAGGTTGGCGTCGCTGTCGACGCAGTCGTGCAGCAGGTCACCGTCGGTGACGAAGTGGGTGTCGCTCAGATGCAGGATGTAGTGGTCGGGTTCGCTGTACTGGGACATGGCATTTCTCCTCGGGAAGTCGGGGTCAGACGACGAGCGCGGTGCGCAGGTCGTCGAGTTCGGCCGCGGTCATGCCGTGGGCCAGCAGGTACTCGCGGACGCCGCCGTGCGAGTCGGTGATCGACTCCAGCGTCGCGTGCATGAGTGCCGCAGGGCTGGCATTGATCACGTGGTGGTCGATACCGTCGGGCAGACCGCGGGTGCGCATCTTCTCGATCATCATGGCGGTCCAGTCCCCGGCCAACAGGATCTCCGTCGTCGCGTAGTCCGCGACGATGTCCCGTTGGTCGACGCCGACGGCTGCCAGCGTCAATGCGACGACGATCCCGGTGCGGTCCTTGCCCGCGGTGCAGTGCACGATCGTGGGGTCGTCACCCGAGGCAGCGATGGCGCGGACCGCCCTGGTCAGGCGGGCGCCGTACCGCCCGACCATCTCCCGGTACACGACGGCGAGATCGAAGTTCACGTTGTCGAGATCGAGGGTGCCCTCGTAGACGGGCAGGTGCAGAACGCGGTGGCCGACCCCGGTGAGCGCGCTGGGGGCCTCGTCGAGTTCCTGCTGTTCGCGCAGGTCGATGACGAGGGCCAGGTTCCGCTCACGGAGGGCGACGCGTGCCGCGTCGTCGAGCCGGTGCAGGGCATCCGAGCGGAACAGCTTGTTCCATCTGGTGATCGCGCCCTCCGCAGCGGCGAAGCCGCCGAGGTCACGAAAGTTGTAGGTGCCGTTCAGGCTCAGGCGCCGATGATGTCCGGGCGCCGGGAGAGTGCTGGTCATGTGTCGTGTCTCGTTCGATCGGAGGGAAAGGTGACTACCGGATGAGTTCCTGCACGCGCTGCTGCGCGGCCGCCATGGTGGGCGTGGGGTCCTTGCCGTAGAAGACGGAATCCTCGATCGCCTGGCCGAGGATGTCGTCGGCCTGCACGTAGCTGTTGCCGGGGTAGGACTTCCACGGCTCGAGCCGGTCAAGCTGGCTCAGGTTGGGGGCGAGAAGCGGATTGCCGTCGGCCCACGATTTCAAGGCTGTGGGGTCCTGGGTGAGGGACGGGCGCAGCGGCAGGTACCCGATCTTGCTGGAGATCTGGGTGTAGGCGTGGTCGCTCGTCATGAACTTGATGAACTCCCATGCCGCACGCTGCTTCGCAGGGTCCTGGGAGAACGTGAACAGTGCCGACCCGGAGTTGGTGGGCACCGCCTGCCGTCCCTCGAACGCCGGCATCGGGGCTGCGCGCAGCTCCCAGCCGCCCGTCGTCGCCGCTTTCATGAACATGCCTTGCACGGCCGACGTCTGCAACTGGATGGCGACGTCGCCCTTGGCGAAGCTCTCGGCTTGCGTCGCCGAGCTGATGTTGGCGAGCACGCCGTCGTCGTACAGCTGCCGAAGCATCGCCACCGCCGACACGGCCTCGGGTTCACCGAATTCGATGGTCGAGCGGTCCTGCGACAGCACGTCGCCACCCGCCGAACGGAACAGCGCCTGCATGCACCAGTTGCCGCCCTTCACCGAGCACGACACCGACAGTGCGGGCTTGCCCGTCGCCGCGGTGACGGCCTTGGCGGCGGCGGCCACCTTCGGCCAGGTGGACAGGTCGACGTCGGCGGGCAGGCCAGCCTTGCCCAGCGCGGTCGCGTTGTAGAACAGGGTGGGTGTGGAGAACACGTAGGGAATGCCGTAGGTTTCGCCGTTCCAGTCGGCGAGCGTCGCCGCCCGCGGATGGAACGGGTGCGCGCCGGCGAAGTTCGCCTGGACGGCATCCTTGCCTGCCAGCGCGTCGAGGGACTTCGCGCCGAGCTGGTTGACGGCGAAGTCGAGGGTGTCGAAGGTCAGCTGGGCGACGTCGGGCGGCGAGCCGGCCAGCATCTGGGTCTGGACGCTGCTCGCCGTGCCCGCACCCACGGTGCCGCCGCCCTGCGGCGGCTGTCCCTTCACGTGGATGTTCGGGTGCTCGGACTCGAAGTCGGCGATCAGCCCGTTGATGGTGTCGGACCACAGGCCTGCCTGTGCCAGGTTGTAGGACTCGAAGACGATGTCCACCTGCTGGTTCGGGTCGAGTTCGGGCACCGGCTGATCGCTGCCCCCTGGCCCGGCGGCAGCCCCGCCGGTGGCACAACCGACCAGGGTGGCCATGGCCACGGCCGCCACCAGGACGGCCGAGAATTTCGATCTACGCATCACACTGCTCCTGTTACGAAAGATTCGGTGGTGGGCCGGTTCACCGCGGGGCGAACCGGCGAGTGGGGGTTTGTGGTGTCCGGGAGGTCCACCCATTCCAGGCGGCGCCCGGTGGCCCGGTCGAAGAGATGCAGGTGCGCCGGGTCGGCGGTGAGGACGGCGGATCGGTGCGGGCGCAACGCGATCGGCCGCGGTGCCCGCACACAGATGGTGGACCCACCCACCTCGCAGTAGGCGACCTGCTCGCTGCCGAGGTTCTCGACGGAGGTCACGTCCACCGACAGTCGCACCGGCAGGTCGGCGCCGGGGTCTGCCATCCGGAGGTGTTCGGGGCGGATCCCCAGGACGATGTCGCGGCGCTCGGTCTGCCCCGGCCACAGCGACGCGTGGACGCCGTCCGTGTCGGCGACGACGGCGCCGCCGACGGTGCGGACCCGGGCGTCGATCAGGTTCATGGCCGGGCTGCCGAGGAAGCCGGCGACGAACACCGTCGCCGGCCTGTCATAGACGTCCTCCGGCGTGCCGAGTTGTTCGAGGGCGCCGTTGTTCAGCAGGGCGATCCGCGTCGCCATCGTCATCGCCTCCACCTGGTCGTGGGTGACGTACACGAAGGTCGCACCGAGACGCCGGTGGAGTTCGGTCAGTTCGCGGCGGGTCGCGGTCCGCAGTTTGGCGTCCAGGTTCGATAGCGGCTCGTCCATGAGAAATGCCTTGGGATTGCGGACGATGGCGCGGCCGACGGCCACGCGCTGCCGCTGTCCGCCGGACAGTTCCTTCGGCTTGCGGGCCAGGAGGTGAGCGATGTCGAGTTGCTGCGCGACGGTGTCGACGCGTTCGGCGGCGTCCGCCTTGCGGATCTTCTTCACCCGCAGCGGGAACGCGAGGTTCTTCGCGACGCTGAGATGGGGATACAGGGCGTAGTTCTGGAACACCATCGCCACGTCCCGCCTCCGCGCCGGCGCCATCGTGATGTCCTCGTCGTCGAGGAGGATCCGGCCGTTGGTGGGTTCGAGCAGGCCCGCGAGCATCCGCAGCAAGGTGGTCTTCCCGCAGCCGCTGGGCCCGAGTAGGACCAGGAAGTCGCCGTCCCGGATGTCGAGGTCGATGTTGTCGACGGCGGTGACGCCTCCGAATGTGCGACTCAGGTTCTCGATTCGAATCCTGCCCATGGCCTTCTCCCGATGAAATGCTGTTACCCGATCACGTCGAATCGGGAATTTTGGTTTCAGCGGAAGTTAGCCAGGCTAAAGTGAACGCGGGTCGAACGGGCCGCCAAGCATCGGTAATGCTTGGCGCAACGTCCGGCCGATCACGGATTGATCAGCGGCACAATCTGCTTGAACGTCGCGGCCGCCGCCTCCTCCGAACCGCCACGAGCCCGGCAGACCGCGATCTGCAGCCCGATCAGGAACGCCACCTGAACCACCGGCGACATCTCGCCCGGCCCGGTCCACGGCCCGCTGCCGCCCCCGACGACCAGTCCGATGTCGGACAGCTCCACGAGTGTCGACCGGGCGTAGCTGGTCACGCCGATCACCGTGGCCCCTGCCGCCCGTGCAGCCTCCGCCGGCCGCAGCGTGACCTGGTTCAGTCCGCTGCCGCTGATCGCGAGCAGCACGTCGCGCGAGGTGAGGTGCCCCGCTGTCAGCTGCTGGATTACCGCGTCGGCCGGCGCCTCTGCGGGCCGGCCGTTGGCGAGGAACCTGATCGCGACGGCCGCCGCGGACGGGCCCGAACCGCCGTTGCCCACGACGAGCACCCGGTCGGCGGACGCCAGCGCTTGGACCGCCTGCTCGAAGGACTCGTCTTCGAGAGGTGCGAGTGCACCGGTGAGGTCGTGGGCAAATTCGGTGAACACGGCTCGGAGCAGCCCGGCTCCGGCCTGTGCGCCCGGTTCCGCATCCGTCGTCGGCGTGTCCGCGGCACCGAGGTCACGCAACAGCAGCATCCGCAGGTGCTGGAACCCCTTGAATCCGAGGTTCTGGCACGCCCGGACCACGGTGGCGTTCGACGTCCCCGCGTGTTCCGCGACGTCGGCTGCCGACCACCACGCCACGTCCCGGGGACGCTCCACGCACACGTCCGCCACTCGGCGCTCGCTCGGCGCGAGCTTGGGCGCGACGGCGCGGATGGCGGCCAGGGTGGCCCCGACGGGCGGATCGATCAGTGACGTACTCATGCCCCTGAATAGCACACGGTGGTGAACGCCGGAAGCGACCGGACTGCGGTGCCGGCGCCGCCGAAACACGTGGGTGACGCGCACCTCGCGCCGGTGGGCGTCGCCTATCTCACACTCGCGCAAGTTCAACTTTCAACTTTAGGCGTGTGAAGATCAAGTGACACGGAGGTTGCTGGATGGAGTGGCCCGGAATTCCCAGGGGAGAGCGATCATGTCCGCAGACGAAGAACGACGCCAGGTCGAGTTGGTCGTCGACCGGCTCGCCGTGGAGCACGCCGGCGTGCCACGACACACGATCGAGCAGATCGTGCACGAGGTGCATGCGGCCTTCGACGCGGGCGTGGTCCGCGATTTCGTTCCACTGCTGGTCGAACGGTCCGCGAAGCGGAAGATCGCTGCTCTCACCAGTTTCTGACGCGCGATCTCCGCACCGCTACGGGTGCAGCGGCGCCTGCAGTATGGCGGTGTCGTCGCCGGGTGCTCTACCGGTCAACGGCAGTTGCTGCGCGGCTCGTGGCTCCGTCGGCCCATACCACCAGGTAGGAGCGACCGGGCCTGGTGGCGAGCCAGTCGGCGGCATGCTCGCCCATCGCATAGGCGGCGGTGGCGTCGATGTCTGCCCAGGTCAGTGTGTCGGCGATGACGGTGACCGAGGCGACGCAGGCGGGGGGCTCGCCGGTCCGGGCGTCGACGAGATGGTTGCCGCGGTGCGCGGTGCCGGAGGTGGCGACCGCGCCGGTGTGCACGGGCACGACGGCAATGAGAGTTCTTGTGTCGAAGGGGTTCTCGATTCCGATGCGCCACGGTGCCGCGTCGGGGTCGAGGGTGCGGCAGGTCATGTCGCCGCCCGCGGAGAGGCAGAAGTCGGTGGCGTCCAGTGCCAGGAGGTGGTCGGCGGCCCGCTCGACCGCCCAGCCTTTCACGACGCCGTCGGGGTCGAGGACGATCTCGCCGGTGGGTCCGGGTCGGCGGATCGCGAAGGCGCCACCGGATTCGCGTTCGGCGCGGTGGCCGAGGGCAAAGACCTCGGCCACCGCGGCGGGCAGTTGACCGGTTCCCTTCTCTCCTCGGATCATTGTGGAAAGGAAGGAGTCCGGTCGATACGTACTGAAGAGCCGATCCGTCGCACGCAATGAGGCGAGTGCGTCGGCCCAGGCCTGGCGGCCGTGGCGATCGGCGGCGTGACGTCCCCGCATCGCCAGACTGACCGGCATCCCCATCACGTGCTGGACGTAGCGCTGCGTGCGTTCGCGGCGCGCCGGGTCGGGTGTGGACCCGGGCAGGGTGTCGACGCTCACAGCCCCGCCTCGTCGAGAGCGGACTGCAGCGACTGCACATAGCCGGCGCTCGTGACGGTGGCACCGCTCACCATGTCGATGTCCGCACTTTGTTCGGCGAGGGTCTCGTCCACCAGCACGGGCAGGGCGCGGGCGTTGATTTGTTGGTCCTTGCCGTTGCCGTCCGGATACTGCGGAACGGTCACGTCGGTGATCGTGCCGCCCGACACCACGATCTGTACTTGCACGGGACCCCAACGGGTTTGGGCTGTGGAACCGGTGATCGTGGACGAGGACTCCGGTGCAGGGCCGCCGCCCGCGGCACTCGGTTCGGATGGTTCCGGGGGCTCGGAGGACCCTGCGGGTCCGAGATTTCCGGGTAGAGAGGTGGAGGCGACGACGGTGTCGGGGGCCGCGTCCATCGGGCCCTCGGTGGAGGTGTGGTACCCGAACAGCAGCACACCTGCGGTGATCGTGCTCAGCAGCCATGTGACGATGCGTTTCATCGAGAGGTCACCACCTGAAGGTTTCGGAGTGGACACGGCCGTCGGGGACACCGGCCGCGCGGGTCGTGCGGTGAACCGCGTCGGTCCACGGCTGCGGACCGCAGATGTAGACCTCGCGGGAGGCGACGTCGGGTATCCACTGGATCAGCGCGGTGAGATCGTCGATCTCGCCCATTCCGCTGCCGAGCCACGACGCGGGGGACCGCCGTGGGCCGGGCAGCCACACGATCTGCAGACCTCGTCGGTCGGCCAGGTCCTGGAGCTCCCGGACGAACAACGGTTTGGACGTGTAGCGCAGCAGGATGATCGCCTCGCCGGGCCGGTAGTCGAGTTCTTCGGCCAGTGCTCGTAATGGGGCCGCGCCGACTCCGGCCCCGATCAGTGCCACCCGGCGCGTACCGTAAGTGCGGTGTGAGGGTCGCCCGTAGGGGCCTTCGAACAGCACCGGTGTACCCGGCGCCAGGGTGTGGGCGCGCGAGCTGCCCTCGCCGAGTGCCTTGACCGAGATCCGCAGGCTGCGACCGTCCGGTGCGGCCGACAGCGAGTAGGGATTGGCCCGGGTCCACCCGGGGCCGCCCAGGAATCGCCAGTGGAAGAACTGGCCCGCGGCCGCGGGCAAACGGTCGAGGCGGCGTCCGGACAGGTGAACCGAGACGACACCGTCCCCTTCGGGAACGACGGCGGTGACACGCAGTCGGTGCCGCGCATTGCGCCACACGGGAAGACCGACGCGCCAGACGAGTACCGCCGCAACGGCCAGGGCCCACAGGGTCCACCAGTAGACCGTCGCCGCGGGTGAGGTGAGGAACTCCTGACCGGTCCAGAGTTGGTGCGGAACAGCGAGTCCCACGCCCAGATAGGCGTAGAGATGAAGCAGGTGCCAGCTCTCGTAACGCAGCCGGTCCCGCACCCACCGGATGCTGGTGACCACGACCATCAGCAACAGCGCGGTACCGACGACGGCCAACAACATCCCGGGATAGTCGACGGTCAAGTCCCACAGCATCGCCGGACTCCGGGTGAGGTCGCCGCCGGCGTATCCCCAGGTGATGATGCAGACGTGCCCGACCATGACCGCGACGGACGTCGATCCGACGATGCGGTGCAACCCGATGAGCCGGTCCTGACCGAAGGCGCGCTCGAGGATGGGAATACGCGCGACGAGGAAGACCTGCGCGAGGAGAAGGTCGGCGGACACCAGCCCGGCGAGGCGCCCCACGGACATCAGCGCGGTCTCGGGCACCACGAGATCCTCGATACCGCCGTCTGCCGTCCACCAGTAACAGACCACCAGGAGGCTGAGCCAGAGCAAGATGCCGGCACCATAGCGGACGCCGGCATCGAACTGCCGAGCGGTGAACCGGTCCGCGGTGTGACGATCCGGGCGACCCCGATCGCTGTGCCGCATGTACGGCGCTACGGGCGATTCGATGGGGATCGGTTCGGTTCGCATGGGCTGTCCCTCGGGCGTGCGGTCGTCGAGTGCGGGCACGTCGCCCGGATGCCCAGGATCAGCGACCGAACTGGGTATCCGGATCGAGGTGGCTGTGAGTTTCCTGCGAAGTCATCGGGGGACGCCGGTCATGCGCTCGTGACGAGCGGCCCGAACCGCTCACCGCATTGTTCGGCGACTGCCCTGGTTCGCTCGCCGCGGCGCCGAACGAGGGCACGGTCACGGGTGCAGCGGCGCCTGCAGTATGGCGGTGTCGTCGCCGGGTGCGCTGACGCCGAGCATGGTGGCGTCGGACATCGGCAGCGCCACGGCGAGGTTCATCGACATCTTCCGGTCGCCGCCGGCGATGAAACTTCCTGCGTTCATGCGACTTCCGTCGGGTCGTTGCAGCCAGACGTTGTAGGTGCTGCCCTGGGGGAGTCCGGTGACGTCGAGGCTGATTCCGGTTCCCCAGGCGCGGTTCTCCACCCGAGCGGACGCCTCCACACCCGGGGCGGGCGCGGTGAAGGCCACCGGCTGTCCGGGCGGGCTGTTCGGGACGAGGGTGCGGAGGAAGAATCCCCCGGTGAGCAGGCCGAGAGCGGTGACGGCGGCCGCGGCGACGACCGCGATCCGGCGGTGACGTTGCCGGCTGCGTTCGCGGTCGAGCGTCGCGAGGATCGTGCCGGGCAGTGCGGGGGACGGCGCCGGCGGCGGCTCGAGGAGCCGGTCGGGGTCCGCCTGCCCCAGGACCGAGGCCACCGGGGTCAGCTGGATCAACTCGGCCCGGCAATCCGGGCATCCGTCCAGGTGGGCGCGTACCGCCACGGCTTCGTGGTCGTCGAGGCGCCCGAGCGCGTACATGCCCAGCAAGGTGTGCATCTGTCGGCAGCGATCACTGGTCACCGTGCCACCCCATTTCTTCCAGTACGAGTTTGAGCGCCTTCAGCCCGTAGTACACCCGACTGCGCACGGTGCCCACGGGGATGCCGAGTTCCGCTGCGACCTCGCTGGTGGGCCGGTCGCGCAAATGAATCTCGACGAGTACGACGCGGTGCTGTTCGGACAGTCGCCGCAGTGCCTCCTCGACCTGCAGTCCCACCAGCAACTGTTCCAGCGGGCGCTCGGGCACGGGAACGTCGGGCGGCTCGGTGTCGGCGAGCTGGGGCCGGGAGGCCCGCGCCCGGCTCGCGTCGATCACCACGTTGCGGCAGATGGCATACAGCCAGGTCCGGACGGTGGAACGCTGCGGGTCGTACCGGTCCGCGCCGCGCCAGGCTCGGAGGAACGTCTCCTGCACCGCTTCCTCCGCGCGTCCCCGGTCCCCGAGTGAGCGGTAGGCGAGGGCGAACAGTTCGCCGGCGTGATCGTCGTAGACGGTCCGCAACACCGCGTTGTCGGCCAAATTCCCGACCGACTCCTCCGCCCGCTTGCGCGACATGCGTAGCCGCACGACCTCACCTCCTGCACCACCGGAAATGTCGTCGGCCCGTCCGACGTCCGCCAGGGTGTACGGACGTGAGTGCCGCGGCGTTCACCGTCGATTCTCACACCAGCGTCTTCGTGAAAGTTCGCGGCCGTCGTGAACGCGGCCGGCCGGCGGTCCGTACTCCCCGGCGTCGTCCGCGATCGGCGGGCGGTAACAGAGGAGAACGGAGATCTGATGATCGCGAAGCACACGATTGTCGCGGTGGCCTGCGCGGGCGCCGCGGTTGCCCTGATGTCGGGCTGCAGCCAGGCGACCGAGGCCCCGGCCGCCGGGGCGGATGCGCAGACGACCGCTGCCCCGGACGCAGCGCCGGCGACCGACGCATCGGATGCGGCGACGACGCTCGGCACGCGGGAGACCGCGCTCGGCACCGTGCTGACCGACGGTGACGGCTTCACGCTCTACCGCTTCGACGAGGACACCGCCGACCTGGTGCGGTGCGTGGGCCCATGTGCGGAGATCTGGCCGCCGACGCCCGGCACGCCGTTGCCGCACCCGGACGCCGTCCTGCCGGGCACGGTGGGCACCACGACGCGCCCGGACGGCGTCGAGCAGGCCACCTATGACGGTCATCCTCTCTACCGGTTCGCGAAGGATTCCGCCCCGGGGCTGACGAGCGGCGACGGGGTCAAGGGCACGTGGCACGTGGTGACGGTCGATGCCGCGCACGGGTGACGGCCACGAACCCTCCGTCGGTGGTCGTTCGGGCACTACCGTCACCCGGCGCAGCGCCCTGATCGGTCTGGCGGCGGTCGGTGCGATCGCCGCGGTGGACGTCGGGGGGTTCCTGTTCGCCGGCGGCCGGCTGACCCCGCACGCCGTCACCCCGTCGCGGTTCGTCGACCGATTCGAGCAGGTCTTCGGCCGGCACGAGGGGTTCCGGCGCAACCACGCGAAGGGGGTGAGTGCCACGGGGTGGTTCACGGCGACCGGTGCCGGGTCCGCGGTGTCCACGGCGAGCGTCTTCCGGACCGGCGACCGCTACCCGGTCACCGGACGGTTCTCGTTATCGGGTGGGCTGCCTGCCGCTGCCGACGCTGCCGACACCGTGCGCGGTCTGGGGTTGGTGTTCCGGTTGCCCGCGGGAGAGCAGTGGCGGACCGCGATGATCGACAGTCCGGTGTTCCCCGACCGCACGCCGGACGGTTTCCGCGATCGGCTGCTCGCCTCGAAGAAGGTCCCGGACACCGGCAAACCCGATCCGGCCGCGATGGCGTCGTTCCTGGCACGCCATCCCGAGACGGCGGCGGCGATGGACATCATCCGGCGACAGCCTCGCACTTCCGGTTTCGAGGACAGCACATTTCACGGGCTCAATGCGTTCCGGTGCACCGACCGATCCGGGGTCACGGTTCCGGTGCGCTGGAGGCTGGTGCCGGAGCAGCCCGTCCGGCATCCCGGCGCCGAGGAGGGGTCCGGCCGCGACTACCTGTTCGACGCCCTCGTCCGGGACGTCACGCGAGGACCCCTGCGCTGGCGGATGATCCTCACGCTCGGGGAGGCGGGGGACCCGACGGACGATGCCACCAGACCGTGGCCGGCCGACAGGAAGTCCCTCGACGTCGGCACGCTGACCGTCGACGCGATCGACACCGAAGCACCGGGCAACGCGCGGGACGTCAACTTCGATCCGCTGGTGCTGCCGAACGGCATTGCACCGTCGGATGATCCACTGCTCAGTGCGCGGTCCGCGGTCTACGCGGAATCGTTCGATCGGCGGTCCGGTGAGCCGAAATCGCCGAGTCGAGTCGACGTGTCGGAGGTGCCCGATGAGCGATAGTCCGACCGACCGGCCGACCCGGTATGCGTTCACGTCGCGGTTGCTGCACTGGACGATGGCGATCCTGGTGATCGCCCAACTCTTCCTCGGTGTCGCGATGGTGGCGTCGTTGGACGCCTACCACCTGTTGCGGACGGTGCATCAGCCGCTGGGATTCGCGATCCTCGTCCTCGCGGTCGTGCGCATCGGTAACCGGATCGTCCACCGGCCGCCGCCGTCCGCCGGGATGCGGCCCGCCGAGCGGATGGTCGCGATCGGGTCGGAATACCTGCTCTACGGACTCCTGGTGCTGCAACCGGTCACCGGGTGGGCGATGCTGTCGGCGGGCGGGTTCCCGATCGGGCTCACCGCGCAGTTGAGTCTGCCCGCGATCGCGCCCCGCGATCCGGATCTGTACTCGGTGTTGCGGCAGTCCCACACCCTGCTCGGATACCTGCTGTTCGCTGCGTTCACCGCGCACCTGTGCGCCGTCCTGTTCCACACGTTCGTCCTGCGTGACCGGATTCTCGGCCGGATGACGATGGGGCGCCGAGCCCGGCCCACCCCGCCGCAGCAACGACAAGATCAAGAGTTCAGGGTTTCCTGAATACAGGAATCTCTGTATCGTCGGGGCATGGAGATGCTGATCCATCGCGACGCGCTGGCCCGGTTCGGATATGCGCTGTCGGACACGACGCGCACGCAGATCCTGCTGAACCTGCGGTCGGGGCCCAGGTATCCGTCCGAGCTGGCCGAACAGATCGGGGTGTCGCGCCAGATCCTGTCGAATCACCTGGCCTGCCTGCGTGGTTGCGGTCTCGTCGTCGCGGCGCCGGAGGGGCGGCGCACGCGGTACGAACTGGCGGACCCGCGGATCG
This sequence comes from Rhodococcus sp. T2V, assembly GCF_029269925.1. NCBI lineage: Bacteria > Bacillati > Actinomycetota > Actinomycetes > Mycobacteriales > Nocardiaceae > Rhodococcus > Rhodococcus sp. T2V. The sequence goes on along the minus strand of NZ_JARJBD010000043.1, from coordinate 68,385 downwards.
GGCGCGCGCTGGACGACCTGATCGGCCTGGTGCTGGCCGTCGATCCGTCCTGCTGCCCGGACGCCGAGACGGACGGATGCTGCTGATGGCGTCGGAACTCGGAATGCCCACCACGCGTCCGGCTCTCACGGCGGGGCGGCGGCAGGTGCTGGGGCGGCGGATCCGGTGGTTCGTGGCCGCGACGATCAGCTACAACGTGCTCGAGGCCATCATCGCGCTGAGCGAGGGCGCGCGGGTGTCGTCGACCGCGCTGATCGGGTTCGGTCTCGACTCGGTCATCGAGGTGTCCTCCGCGGCGGCCGTCGCCTGGCAATTCGCCGGCAAGGACCCGGAATCGCGGGAGCGGGTGACACTGCGGATCATCGCGTTTTCGTTCTTCGCGTTGGCCGTCTACGTCACGGTCGACGCGATCCGCTCCCTCTTCGGCATCGGCGAAGCGGAGCACTCGATCGTCGGGATCACGCTGGCAGCAGCCAGTCTCGCGATCATGCCGGTGCTGTCGTGGGCACAGCGGCGCGCGGGACGCGAACTCGGCTCCCTCTCGGCCGTCGCCGATTCCAAGCAGACCCTGCTGTGCACCTACCTGTCCGCCGTCCTGCTGGTCGGCCTGTTGCTCAACTCCCTGCTCGGGTGGTCCTGGGCCGACCCGATCGCCGCCCTGGTCATCGCCGCGATCGCGGTCAAGGAGGGAATCAACGCCTGGCAGGGCGACACCTGTTGCCCGGCGCCGGCCACCACCTCCGGTGCCGGCGCCGGTCCTGCCTGCGACTGCTGCGACGACTGAAAGGGCCCGGCGACCGCGTCACTTCCCCCCGACGATGCCGCTGTCGAGGAGTTTGGCGACATCGGAGTCGGAGCTGCCGAGGAGGTCGCGGAGGACGCTGCCGGTGTCGTCGCCGACGGCGGAGGCGGGTGCCACGGTGGCGTGGTGCCCGTCGAACGATGCCGGGTGGCCGGAGGCGAGGTAGGTGCCGATCCGCGGCTGCTCGAGGGGGGTGAACATCGGATTGTTCTCGAGTTCGCCGGATTTCACGATTTCCTCGAACGTGCGGTAGCGCTCGGCGAGGACGGACGTCTTCGAGAGTGCCTCGGCCACTTCGGCCGCGGTGTGTTCGCGGAACCAGCGGGTGAACAGTGCGGTGAGGACGTCGCGGTGGGTGAAGCGGTCGGCTTCGCGCGCGAAGTCGGCGTCGAGTGCGGTGGCGAGTGCCTCCACGGCGGCGGTGGTTCCGGTGACGGCAACGAGGTCGCGGAAGTGCCGTGGGGTGAGGGCCACGATCATGAACCGGGCGCCGTCGCTGGTGGTGAAATCCGTTCCGTACGTGCCGTAGACGGAGTTGCCGGTCCCTTGCCTGCCGGTGCCGTTGATCTGCACCTCGGTGAGGTATCCGAGGGTGCCGGCGGTGGCGAGCGCGACGTCCTCGAGCGGCAGGGAGATGCGGGTGCCCTCGCCGGTGGCGTCGCGGTGACGGGCCGCGGCGGCGACGGCCAGCGCGGCGTACAACCCGCACGCCACGTCCCAGGCGGGGAGGACGTGGTTGACGACCCCGGCATGATCGGCGGGACCGGTGATGGACGGGAAACCGAGCCCGGCGTTGACCGTGTAGTCGACGCCGGGGGAACCATCACGGCCACCGAGGATTTCGAGGGTGATGACGTCGGAGCGGAGCGCACTCAGTGTGTCGTGGGCGAGCCAGTCACGACCTCCCGCGTTGGTGACGAGAATGCCGCCGCCCGCGCCGGGAGCCGCGACCAGCTGCTGGACGAGCCGCTGCCCCTCGGGGTTGCGCATGTCGACGGCCACGGACCGCTTGCCGCGGTTGAGCCCGGTCCAGTAGATGCTCTCGCCGTCGCCCGTGATCGGCCAGCGGTTGTAGTCGGCGGCGCCGCCGATGGGGTCGATTCGGATGACCTCGGCCCCCAGCTGGGACAGGGTCAGTCCGCACAGGGGTGACGCGATGAAGCTGGAGACCTCGACGATCCGAAGTCCGGCAAGGGGAGTGTGGGCGGTCACGAGAGATGCTCCTTGTTGGTGGAGGTCAGGCCATGAGGGCGGTGAAGCGCCAGTCGAGGACGGGGACGTCGGACGCTGTGGCGTTGTGCGCGAACACCAGTGAACGCAGATGCAGTATTCCGCCGCCGCCGGGCAACTCCTCGGCGCTCTCGATTTCGAGTTCGCTGGTGAGGGTGTCGCCCTCGTGGACGGGACCGGTGTGGTCGCAGGACTTCCAGCCCAGGACCGTGACGAGGTTCGGCAGGGCGCGCGTGGCCTGCCCGAGCGCGATGCCGATGGTGTGCCCGCCGTAGACGAGTCGTCCGTCGGCGCCGACCCGTTCGTCGTGGTGGGTGGCCGCGATGTTGAGGGTGAGACGTGCCAGTTCGGGGGCGCTCGACACCACGTCGCCGCTGCTCCGCAGCACGGATCCGGCGAGGTCGGCCGAGAAGTGCTGTCCCGGAACCTTGTCGCGGTAGCGGGCGAGGTCCCAGCCCTCGGGGGCGGCGAACGATTGCTCCGCCTGCGGTCCGATCGCGGACAGGTCGTCGGACTTGCGGACGCGGTCCTCGTCGGGGTTCGCGCTCAACGGGAGCATCGCGCAGCGGTAGAAATCGAGGACGGTGCGGCCGTCCTGGTCGGTGGACGTCATCCGCAGAGCGGCCAGACCGGTGGGTTTGCGTCCCGGTTTCGCCGAGTTCTCCCGCAGTCCCACCACTTCGGTGCGCGTGTAGAGCGTGTCGCCGAGATGCGGGAAGTGATGGAAGCGGAGACCGCGGTAGAACAGGTTGGCCTTCACGTGGTGAGTGGCCAGCGTGGACTGTCCGATGGCGACGTCGGTGACGAGGCCGGGGTTCGCGACGGCGTCCGTGGACCCGGTGACGGCCCGGGACAGGTGCGCGTCGAGGGGCAGCCGCAGGCGGTCGCCGAGGATGGCTTGATGGGCGGCGGCGAGGCCGCTGGTGAGGGTGACGGCGGGGGCGGTGTCGAATACCTGCCCGACCTCGAGTTCGTCGAAGTACGGGCCACCGACGTACGTCTGCGTGATCGTCACTGTGCACCTACCTGGGCGAGAACGCGGCGTGCCGCGACTGCGACGGCCTCGTCGAGCATCTGCCCGTCGAGTTGGGCAGCCCCGGCGCCCGCGGCCTCGGCGGCGGCGAGCGCGTCGATCACGCGTCGCGCGTCCTCGACCGCGGTGTCGGTGGGGGTGAAGGCCGCGGCGGCGGACTCGACCTGGGCGGGATGGATGACCCATTTTCCGTCGAAACCGAGCGCGCTGGTCCACGCGGCCGAGTGGCGGAAGGCGTCGTCGTCGGCGATGCCGAGGAACGGGCCGTCGATCGCCTGGATGCCGGCGGCGCGGGCGGCGACGAGGATGCCGTCCTGGATCGCGAGCCAGTGCTCGGGGAGGGCGGAGCGGGACCGGCCGAGGGCCGCCCCGAGGTCGGCGTAGCCGATGATGACGGACTCGAGCCGGGCGACGGCGCGGGTGATGTCGGCGATGTTCTGCACGCCGACCGGGGTTTCGACGAGAGCCTGCAACCCGATGTCGGTACCGGCGAGAGCCTGATCGGCGCGGACCAGATCCTGCGCCGTCTCCACCTTGGGAACCACGATGCTCGTGAGCGCGGCGCCGAGGGAGGCACACAGGGCGAGGTCGTCCTCCGCCCACGGCGTGGTCAGCGCGTTGATGCGGACCGCGACGGCCCGGGAGCCGTCCGATTCGAGCACGAGGCGGCGCACGAGGTCGCGGGCCTCGGCCTTCTTGGCGGAGGCGACGGCGTCTTCGAGGTCGAGGACCACCTCGTCGGCGGTCGACCGGAGCGCCTTGAGGGCCTTGCGCTCGTCGGATCCGGGGGCCACCAGAACGGCGCGCCTGCGGGTGAGGTTCTGCACGATGCTTCATTCCTAGGGTCCGGGAGCCCGGGTCGGGCTGGATATGTACGGCCAGCCTGATGCGGCTGCGCTGCTGATGCTGGCAGCGACGCAGCCGTCATGTCAAGACCGATCGTTGACTTTAGGCAGACATTGTCGGATTATGGCCGTACAAATGTTGTGGAAAGTGTGAGGTGGATTCATGGCCAAGCTGAACGAAGAAGAGGCGTACCTGGTCGAGACGGTGCGCGCGTTCATCGATCGCGACGTGAAGCCGACGGTGCAGGCGGTGGAACACGCCAACGAGTACCCCGAGAAGTGGATCGAGCAGATGAAGCAGATCGGGATCTACGGTCTGGCGGTCCCGGAGGAGTACGGCGGATCACCGGTGTCGATGCCCTGCTACGCGCAGGTGACGCAGGAACTGGCCCGCGGATGGATGAGCCTGGCCGGTGCGATGGGCGGGCACACCGTCGTCGCGAAGCTGCTGTCGCTGTACGGCACGGAGGAGCAGAAGCAGCAGTACCTGCCGAAGATGGCGACCGGCGAGATCCGGGCCACGATGGCGTTGACCGAGCCCGGTGGTGGGTCGGATCTGCAGGCCATGTCCACCACCGCCAAGGCGGACGGCGACGACCTGGTGATCTCCGGTTCCAAGACCTGGATCTCCAACGCGCGTCGGTCGGGATTGATCGCCCTGCTGTGCAAGACCGACCCGCAGGCGACGCCCAAGCACCGGGGCATCTCCATCGTCCTGGTCGAGCACGGCCCCGGTCTGACGGTGTCGCGGGATCTGCCGAAGCTCGGCTACAAGGGCGTCGAGACGTGTGAGCTGTCGTTCGACGGGTACCGGGCCCCCGCGTCCGCGATCCTCGGCGGCACCCCGGGCAAGGGGTTCGGCCAGATGATGAAGGGTCTGGAGACGGGGCGCATCCAGGTGGCGTGCCGTGCGCTGGGTGTGGCCACGGCGGCGCTCGAGGATTCCCTCGCCTACGCGCAGCAGCGGGAGAGCTTCGGTCAGCCGATCTGGAAGCACCAGTCGATCGGCAACTACCTCGCCGACATGGCGACCAAGCTGACCGCGGCCCGGCAGCTGACCTGGCATGCGGCGGAGCAGTACGACAGCGGCGACCGGTGCGACATGGAGGCGGGCATGGCGAAGCTGTACGCGTCCGAGGTGGCGATGGACATCGCGCTGAACGCCGTCCGGATCCACGGTGGCTACGGCTATTCCACGGAGTACGACGTGGAGCGCTACTTCCGGGACGCCCCGCTGATGATCGTCGGCGAAGGCACCAACGAGATCCAGCGCAACGTCATCGTCTCGCAGTTGGTGTCGCGAGGCGGCATCTAGTCGGCAACCTGCACGTAGGATCGGTGCGCGATGAACGGTAGAGAACGAGACACGGAGCCGGCGTACCAGCTGGTGTCGAGGCAGCTCCGCGAGCATATTGCTGCGGGCAAGTACAGCGGCGGGATCAAGCTGCCCACCGAATTCGAGCTCGCGGACCAGCACGGCGTCAGCCGGCAGACCGTTCGTCGCGCATTCCAGGACCTGGTGGCCGAGGGCATCGTCTACCGGGTCCCGGGCCGGGGCACGTTCGCCGCCGAGTCCGACGGCCGATACCTGCGGCAGCTGGGGTCGATCGAGGATCTGATGAACCTGTCCACGGACACCACCATGGAGGTGGTCACCCCCCTGCGCCGCCGGGTCGACATCGAGGCGGCGAGCAGGCTCCGCCTCGACACCGACCTCGTCAACACGGTCGTGTTCCGGCGACGCCACGACGACACCCCGTTCGTGCTGACCACCGTCTACCTGCCCGACGAGATCGCCCGGTTCGTCGCCGACGCACCCGAGATGTCCGCGGGCGCCGTCAGCTCGCACACGATCATCGGCCTGCTCGAACCGCACCTGCGGAGCCCCATCACCGAGGCCGCGCAATCGATCACCGTCGCGCCGGCGCCGGCGGACGTGGCCCGCGAACTCGGCTGCTCCGAGGGCCACTCGATGCTGCGGGTCGACCGCCTCTACTCCGACTCGGACGGGCGGACCGTCGAATTGGCGGTCAGCTACTTCCTGCCCGAGCATTACACCTACCGCGTGACCCTCCGCCGCGGCGGACGCTGACCGTCGTCGCCGGGCGCTCGCGTCCGGACCGATTGCCGGGCCTGATGATCGGTCTACGTGTCGGCCGGGGCGGTGCCCGAGCCCCAGCTTCCGAACTGCTCCACCACGCCCCACAGTGGGTCGGTGGGACCGATGTCGTACGTGCACTCGGCGGGCCGGGGGTCCGGGACGAACGCCCACAGCAGCGCCCCGGCCGCTCCCGCGTCCCGCTGGCCCTGGATCTTGGCGCCGATGTGCGTCGCCCGGTCCGTCAGGGTGGCACACGATCCGGCGAGTTCCCCGATCTCGCCCACCAGGAGCGGTTTGCCGAGCGCCGCAGCCTGTTCGAGGCGCCGCGCGAGCCCGTTCCACTGATCGCCGGGCAGCGGAACCCCGTCGGCGCCGTAATCGTGATACTGCACGACGTCGACATACGGTGACGCCGAGACGAATTGGTACTCGTCGCCCTGGGTTCCGCACTGGCCGCCGCCGGTGAATCCCGCCGTGATCAGCGTGCGTGGATCACGGGCCCGCACCTCGGCGCCCGCGGCGTCGAAGAAGTCACGGAGCACCTGAGCCGCACCGGGCTCGCACGACCGCGTCCACCACGAGCAGTCGGCGTCGGTGCACGTGCTCGTCTCCGGCTCCCCGACGAGCTCCCACGCCGCCAGCGACGGCGAACCCTTGAACCTGTCGACGGCCGTCCGCGTCCAGTCGCGGAAGCTCATCAGCGTGCGGGGCGCACCCGGCGTCATCGTCGTCCAGCCGTCCACGTACCACTGCCTGCCCTTGAACACCCCGTCCTCGCATGCCCCGTCCTGGGGTGCGAGAACCGGGATCAGCATCTGGTCGTGCGCCTCGGCCGCCGCGAACACGGCGTCCATCGCCCCGAAATCCAGCTGTCCGGTGAAACGGTTGATCGCCAGCGCCTGGAAGAGGTTGAAACGGGTCAGCGAGTGAGGCGGGAGCGCGGAGAAGTAGGAGTCGAGGTCGACCATTGCGCCGCAACCCCAATTGACCGACCAGTTCGTGGCCAATTGGTAGGCGTTGAACCCGGTCGGCCACCACGGTTGCCCGTCGAGCGCGAACCCCTCGGGCGAGGCGGTGACCCTGGCCCCCGGCGCGGGAGCGGCAGCCGACACGAAGCCCCCTCCCAGCGCCGTCAGAGCGACGGTCGCGATCACCGCGGCCAGCTTCGTGATGCGCGTCACCGTCATGAATGAATAGTAGGGACCAGTCGGTACGAATGGAGGCTTGTTTCGCCCCTCGAGCGACCGTCCAGTCCCCCTGACAGGGGGCGACGCCTCGAACTTCTCCCGCTCGACCCGATAGTGTGCACGGCGGGGGCAAGCGCACGTCATTACCGAGAATTCGCAGAGGTTTACATTGTCGAGTCCCGAAAACGACGCCGAGCTCGCAGGCCGCGTCCAGCGCCTGCTGCAGTTCCTGCGGGAGATCGTCCGGGCTCGCACGAAGCCGGTTCTCCGCGTCGACCAGCACGAACAGGTCGAATGGCTGCATCAGGACGGCCGGACGATCCCACTCGATTCCGACGCCGCGCAGGGCGACATCGTCCTGCGAGTGCCCCTCATCGGCGTCGAGGATCCGCCGGACCTGCCGACCGTCCTGGCCGGCTGGGTGGACGCGTCGGCCCGGGCCGACAGCTCGCGGTCCGACCTCGAGCTGAACGCGTCCGACGCGTACTCCGAGGACTCCGACGAGGAATACGACGTGCGTCGCGCGTACGACGTCCGGAAGGCGTTCGACGCGTACGTGCCGCGCTGGCAGGCGTGGGCGAAGGCGGATCGGGAGCGTCGCCCGCACGCCGATCTGTACCAGTCGCTGCAGCGGATGCTGCAGGAGCTGAACGCCCGCCCCGAGTCGATCGAACTCGTGCTCGCGTCCGGACTGCTGACCCTGGCGGGTGCGGGACCGGACGGCGGTGTCCAGACCCACCTGGTCACCCAGTCGGCGAGCATCCACCGCGATCCGCGGACCGGCGACCTGCTGGTGCGGCTGATCGCGGGCTCCCAGCCCCGGCTCGAAGACTCCCAGATGTTCACCGGACTGGACGTCTACGACAGCGCGCACGCGATGCCGCTGCAGAAGCAACTGCAGGACACCGTCACGTCGCCGCTGAGCGACGGCGTCCGCACACTGCTCGCGGAGTGGGCTCCGAAGTCGCTGACGGCGTACGTCGCCGTTCGGGACGACATCCGGCAGCCCGCCGACCACGCAGACGGCACCGTCACGCTGTCGCCCGCCCTGGTGCTGCGCAAGCGCAGCGCGTTCGCCCTGGTCGAGTACTACGAGCAGATGATCTCCCACCTCGACGGCGACGGCGCGACCGTCCCGCTCGGGCTCGCCCAGCTGGTCGAGGCGATCGAACCGGCGGACCGGCTGTCGTGGCTCGAGCGCACCGGCGCCGCCACCTCCTCCACTCTCGCCGAGGACCCGCTCTTCCCGCTTCCGGCCAACGCCGAGCAGTCGCAGATCATCGAGCGGCTCGGCGGCGACAGCGGAGTGGTGGTCGAGGGCCCGCCCGGGACGGGCAAGACCCACACGATCGCCAACCTGGTGTCAGCGCTGCTCGCCCGCGGCCAGCGGGTGCTCGTCACGAGCGAGAAGGCGCAGGCGCTCCGCGTCCTGAGGGACAAGCTCCCGCCCGAGATGCAGGAACTGTGCGTCTCGATCACCGACCTGTCCCGCGGCGGCTCGGACGAGCTCACCCGCAGTGTGGCGACCATCGCCGAACGGAAGTCGTCGTTCAACCCGCACAGCGAGGGCCAGAAGATCGCCGACCTTCGCGCCCAGCGGGACGAGGCCGTGCAGAAGCGGGCCGTCGTGCTCGAGCAGGTGAAGGCACTGCGCGAGTCCGAGACGTACCAGCACGACGCCGTCGCCGACGGCTACGAGGGCACCGCCGCCACCATCGTCCGCAAGGTCATGGGCCTGCAGGACGCGTTCGAGTGGCTTCCCGGACCGCTGCTCAGCGAGCAGCCGCCCCTCACCGGCACCGAGGTCGAGACCCTGCGCCGGCTGTGCGTGACGGCGTCCCCCGAGCGCGCGCAGCGTGCACGCCAGACACTTCCCGCGCTGGACTCCCTGCTGCCGAACCGGGCCGAACTCGAACGGCTCTGCTCGCGCGCGTCGACCAGCATCCCCATCGACACCCCGCAGTCGGCGCACCTGCTCGAGGTCCTCGGCGGCGTCGATCCGGAGACCGCGTACTCCATTCGCAGGCACTGCAAGGAACTGCAGGCCCGCGCTCACGACGTCCTCGACCTGGACGGCCAGTTCCAGAGCCTCGCCGACACCGTCCTGTCCGGCCGGGCCACCCACCTGTGGGGGCGCCTGGACGCGCTGCCCGCGATCGTCGAGGCGGCCGCCGCCGCCGACCGGTACATCGGTGCGCAGGACGTCCAGTGCGCCGTCATGACTCGACCCGCCCTGCAGGCGGTGGGTGCGCTCGCCGTCGCCCTCGAATCCGGCACCGTCGAATGGAAGGCCCGGTTCCGTCGCAGCGAGGAGCAGAAGGCCGTCGAAGAGCTCGGCCTCGACGCCACCGTCGACGGCGTACCCGCCACGACCGCCGCCACGGTGCGGCTGGTGACCGAGCACCTGCGCGCCCACGACGCCGCGCAGACCGCCGCCACCCTGCTGGCCGATCTGCGGATTCCGGTGGACATGAACGGGTCTCGTGCCGTTCAGGTCGACAGCCTCAACATGATCGTCGGCCGGGTGGCCCGCGTGCGCGCACTCCTCGTCGCCCGCGACGCGCTGGCCCGTGAACTGTTCGCGCTGTCCCCGAACGCGCCGCGGATCCGTAACCTCGCGGACGCCACCGCGGTGGCCGGGGCCGCGGAGGCCATCACCACCCGCGCCGACGTGGACAGTGCGCGTGCGGAACTCGACACCATCGTCTCCGCCGTCTCCACCGAGGTCGACGCGGGACCCTCACCCGAAGGCGCCGCCCTGGTGGCGGCGCTCGACCAGGCCGACAACGCCGCCCTCTCCGAGGCGCTCACCCGGTACGCGATCGCCCGCGTCGAACAGCAGGATCAGCGGCTGTTCGACGAGCTGTCCGACCGGCTGTCACCCGTCGCGCCGGCACTGTACGACCTGGTGCGCAGGACGGCGGCGCTCACCGAGTGGGACGAGATGAGCTGGCAGATGTCGGAGGCCTGGGCGTGGCGCCGCGCCCGCCAATGGGTCACCGAGCAGCACCGGGCCGGTCGTGAGCAGGAACTCGAAGCCGAACTCAACGCCGTCGACGCGGATCTCGCGCACCTCACCGCGCGGCTCGCGGCCGCGACCGCCTGGCGCGACTGCCTCGAACACCTGACGGCCGACCAGGTGCGGGCACTGCAGACGTACCGCGAGCACATCTCGAGTATCGGCGCAGGTGCCGGAAAGTACGCCGAGAAGTACCGCAGCGCAGCACGATCCGCGATGGGGGAGGCGCAGGGCGCGGTGCCCGCGTGGGTGATGCCGCTGCAGCAGGTCCTCGCGTCCATCCCGCCCGTGCCGGGCAGCTTCGACGTCGTCATCGTCGACGAGGCGAGCCAGGCCGACATCACCAACCTGTTCCTCCTGTGGCTGGCGCCGCGGGTCATCGTCGTCGGCGACGACAAGCAGTGCGCCCCCGCCGACATCCCCACCAGCGGCACCCTCGACGACGTGTTCACCCGCCTGGACGCGTACCTGCCCGACCTCCCCGAGTACGTCCAGGCCACGCTCACCCCGCGGTCGAGTCTGTTCTCGATTCTGCGCACCAGCTTCGGGCAGGTGGTCCGGCTCCGTGAGCACTTCCGCTCCATGCCCGAGATCATCAACTGGTCGAGCACCCAGTTCTACGGCGAACTGCCGCTGGTCCCGGTGCGGCAGTTCGGCGCGGATCGGCTTCCGCCGCTGAAACATACGTACGTATCCGACGCCTCTGTGTCGGGCAAGGACTCGACGCTCACCAACCACGTCGAGGCCGCCGCCCTCGTCGATCAGCTCATCGAATGCCTCGTCGACCCCCGCTACGACGGCAAGACATTCGGAATCGTCGTGCTGCAGGGGCAGTCCCAGGTCGACGCCATCCGCACCGAACTCGTCAAGCGCATCGGTATCGAACAGTGGGAGCAGCGGCGGCTGCGTGTCGGGACGCCGCCGGACTTCCAGGGCGACGAACGGAGCGTCGTCTTCCTGTCGATGGTCGTGGGACCGGAACAGAACTTCGCACCGCTGACGGCGAACCAGTACAAGCGGCGGTTCAACGTCGCGGCGACACGGGCCCAGGATCAGCTGTGGCTGTTCCACTCCGTGACCGTCGACGAACTGAAGCGGGCCGACCTGCGCAACTCCCTACTGAGCTACATGATGTCGACGTCGCCGGCGCCGGCCGACCCGATGCCGCAGGACGTCGATCGCGACGTGCGGATCCCCCCGTTCGACAATCTCCTCGAACAGCGGGTGTTCAACGACATCGCCGAACGCGGCTACCACGTCAATTCCCAAGTCGAGGTGAACAATCGGCGCATCGACCTCGTCGTCACCGGCGGCACCAGGAGGCTCGCCGTCGAATGCGACGGCGACGCCTTCTCGACCACCCCGGAACAGCGGATCGCGGACCTCGAACGCGAGCAGGAACTCAAGCGGTGCGGCTGGACGTTCTGGCGCGTCCGCGAATCGGAGTACTACCTCGACCCGAAGGCCGCCCTGTCGAGCCTGTGGGACACGCTGGACAACCTGGGCATTGCCCCGCACGCGGTCGATCACGCGATGGCCATCGAGGCCGCCGCCACCGAACGCGCGGCGCGCGATGCGGCCGCCGCGACCGAGCGCGGGAAGCACGCGGCACCCATAGGCGCTTCGCACCCGTGAGTACTTGTTAACGTCCCGCGGTTAATAAGTACTCACGGGCCGGAGGCAACGACTGTCGCCGCGGAACTCGGCGATGACGTCGTCGCCGCGGCGGACGGTGACGTCGTAGAGGCCGTTGCGCCCGAAGCGGGCCCGCTCCACGGCCTCGGCGACGAGGGTGTCGCCGAGGCGGGTGGCCGTGAGGAACCGGATGTCGGCGCGGGCGGCGACCGCGGCAGTGTCGTACCCGTTGCACGCCATCGCGAATGCGGTGTCGGCGAGGGTGAACACGAAGCCGCCGTGGGTGATGCCGTGACCGTTGACCATGGTCTCACCCACGACCATCGACGCGACCGCGTGACCGGGGCTGAGCTCGAGGATCTGGATGCCGAGCGCGCGGGACGCGTTGTCTGCCTCGAACATCTCCCGCGCGATACGGCATTCCGCGGACGCGTCGACAGTCATGGTTCTCCTACTGGTTGTAGACGGATTCTTCTTCTTGGACGTACATGGTGACGCCGCCGGTGGCGAAGTTGCGGACGTCCTTGCCCGCCTGCTTCATCTCCTCGGACTGCAACCCCGACTTCATGGTCGCGGCGTCGGGGAAGACGAGGCTCGCGACGGCGTAGTACGGCGGTGTCCCGCCGTCGAGGGCGCTGCACTTGCCCCACGTGAAGTCGGACAGGCCGGGGACCTTGCGTGCCAGCGGCATGTGGGTGTCGCGGTAGTAGGCGTCGAACGCGTCGGGGTCATCGGGCTGGCCGTAACAGACGGCGACCTTGAAACTCATGCATCTTCTCCTTTGGCGACGAGGGTGAGAACGTCGTACGTTGCGACGGGGTCGCCGTCCTGGTTGACGACGACTGCATCCCAACGGACTTCACCGTAGTCCGCGCTGCTGCGCGGGGTGATGAGCTTCGCGGTCAGGGTGACGGTGAGGCTGTCGTCGGCCTTGACGGGGGTGAGGAACCGGAGGTTGTCGACGCCGAAGTTGGCGAGGACGGGGCCGGGGTTGGGTTCGACGAACAGGCCGGCGGCGAGGGAGACCACCAGGTACCCGTGGGCGACGATGCCACCGAACAGCGGGTTGGCGGCGGCGGCCTCGGGGTCGGTGTGCGCGTAGAACGTGTCGCCGGTGAACTCGGCGAAGTGGTCGATGTCGGCGAGGGTGACCTGGCGGGGTCCGCCGACGACGGTGTCGCCGATCCGCAACTGCGCGAGGTTCTTCCGGAACGGGTGGACGCCGTCGTCGTTGCGCTGGGAGCCGGTGACCCACTTGTTCCCGACCGCGGTGAGGATGTCGGGGGTGGCCTGGACCGCGGTGCGCTGCATGTGGTGCAGGATGCCGCGGATGCCGCCGAGTTCCTCGCCGCCGCCGGCGCGTCCGGGGCCGCCGTGCACGAGGACGGGCAGCGGTGAGCCGTGGCCGGTGGATTCCTTGGCGTCGTCGCGGTTGAGGACGAGGACGCGGCCGTGGAACGGGGCGAGGCCGAGCACGATGTCGCGGGCGAGTGCGGAGTCGCGGGTGACGAGGGAGGCGACGAGGCTGCCCTTGCCGCGGGCGGCGAGTGCGATGACCTCGTCGGTGCTGTCGTATCCGATGACGGTGCTGACGGGACCGAAGGCCTCGATGTCGTGGGGTTCGGTGGCGTCCTTGTCGTCGGAGCGCAGCAGGATCGGCGGCAGGAACGCGCCGGTCGCCTTGTCGGCGCCGACGACCTCGAAGTTGTCCGGGTCGCCGACGACGATCTGCGCCGACTTGGTGAGGCCGCGGAGCGACTTGAGCACCTCGTCGCGCTGTTCGATGCTGGCGAGCGCACCCATCGTGACGCCTTCGGCGTCGGGGGCGCCGACGACGACGCGGGACAGCCGGGCCTCGGCCGCGGCGATGACGTCGTCCATCAACGCGGACGGCACGAGGGCGCGCCGGATGGCGGTGCACTTCTGGCCGGCCTTCACCGTCATCTCGGTGACGAGCTGCTTGACGTAGAGGTCGAATTCCTCGCTGCCCGGTTCGACGTCGGAACCGAGGATCGAGGCGTTGAGCGAGTCGGCCTCGGCGTTGAAGTGGACGCCCTCACCGACGACGTTCGGGTGCGCCCGCAGGGTGGCCGCGGTGTCGGCGGAGCCGGTGAACGCGACGGAGTCCTGACCGCCGAGGTGGTCGAGCAGCCCGCGGGCGCTCCCCGACAGCAGCTGGACCGAGCCCTCGGGCAGGAGCCCGGACTCGATGATGCGACGGAACACGAGCTCGGTGAGGTAGGCCGACTGGCTCGCCGGCTTCACGATCGACGGGACGCCGGCGATGAACGCGGGGGCGAGCTTCTCGAGGAAGCCCCACACGGGGAAGTTGAACGCGTTGATCTGGACGGCCACGCCGCGGCGGGAGGTGTAGACGTGCTGGCCGAGGAACGTGCCCTTCTTGCCGAGCTGTTCGAACGCGCCGTCGAGGTAGACGGTGTCGTTGGGGAGTTCGCGGCGGGCCTTGCTCGCGTAGCTGAGGAGGGTGCCGAAGCCGCCGTCGATGTCGACGCCGGAGTCGCGCTTGGTGGCGCCGGTCGAGGTGGAGACGGCGTAGAACTCGTCCTTGCCTGCCATGAGCGTGAGGGCGAGCGCCTTGAGGGCGGCGGCGCGCTCGTGGAAGGTCAGCTTCGCCAGGGCCGGTCCGCCGACCTCGCGGGCGTAGGTCACCATCTCGCCGAGGTCGAGGCCGGTTGCGGAGATGCGCGCCACCTCGGAGCCGTCGACCGCGCTCAGCAGCGGGGTTCCCTCGTCCGGCGCGGTGTACCAGCGTCCGGCGGCGTAGCTTTCCAGTAACTTGCTCACGACAACTCCATTTCACCGTACGTTCGGTCGGTTAACAGAATCGTCGCTCTACCCGCTGGTTGTCAAGGGAGGATGTGAAGTTTCCCATCGCGACCTGCCCTTGCGTACCGACCGAAGATTCGGTTATTAATAGACGGCACCCCCGTGAAGGAGAAGACTGTGGCCGAAGTGTTTCTGGTGGACGGAGCCCGTACCCCGCAGGGTCGGTACGGCGGAGCGCTCGCAGGAGTGCGCCCCGACGACCTTGCGGGTCTCGTCGTGGCCGAGGCGGCCCGCCGGGCCGGTATCCCGGGCGAGGCCGTCGACGAGGTGATTCTCGGTGCCGCGAACCAGGCGGGCGAGGACAACCGCGACGTCGCACGGATGGCGGTGCTGCTCGCGGGCCTGCCGGACAGCGTTCCCGGCTACACGGTGAACCGGCTGTGCGCGAGTGGTCTGACCGCCGTCGCGTCGGCCGCGCACACCATCCGCGCCGGCGAGGCCGACATCGTGATCGCCGGCGGCGTCGAATCCATGACCCGGGCGCCGTGGGTGATGGCCAAGCCCGGCACCCCGTGGGCGCGTCCGGGGGAGGTGGCGGACACCTCGCTCGGCTGGCGGTTCACGAACCCGCGGTTCACCGCCGCCGACCGCGACGTGCCGGCCGGTGCCGGACCGGATGTCCGAAAGGTGACGTTGTCGATGGGCGAGACGGCCGAGGAGGTCGCCGCGCTCGAGGGCATCACCCGCGCCGAGAGCGACGCGTTCGCGCTGCGCAGCCAGGAGCGGGCGATCGCCGCCGTCGACGCCGGCCGGTTCGACCGCGAGATCGTCCCGGTGCCGCTGCGCGAGGGGGAACTGACCGCCGACGAAACCCCCAGGCGGGGCACCACCCTGGAGAAGCTGGGCACGCTGAAACCGGTGTTCCGCCCCGGCGGCATCGTCACCGCCGGTTCGTCGTCGTCGCTGTCGGACGGCGCCGCGGCCCTCGTCGTCGCGAGCGAGGCCGCCGTCGAGCGGTACGGCCTGACCGTCCGCGGCCGCATCGTCACCAGCGCCAGCGCGGGCATCGCCCCGAACGTCATGGGTCTGGGTCCGGTCCCGGCCACCCGCAAGGCGCTGGCCCGCGCCAACTGGTCGATTTCCGACCTCGGCGCCGCCGAACTCAACGAGGCCTTCGCCGCGCAGTCGCTCGGCGTGATCCGGCAGCTGAAATTGGACGAGTCGATCGTCAACGCCGACGGTGGCGCCATCGCCCTCGGCCACCCGCTGGGCTGCTCGGGTGCGCGGATCCTGCTGACGCTGCTCGGCCGGATGGAACGCGAAGGCGCCCGCCGCGGGCTGGCCACGCTGTGCGTGGGCGTCGGCCAGGGCGTCGCGATGCTGATCGAGGCGCCGTGAACACGCTGAAGGTCGAGGACCGCGACGACCGGATGGTCGTCACGCTGCACCGCCCGGCGCAGCGCAACGCGATCAACGCGGAGATGATCGCCGAACTGCACCAGGTGTGCGCGGCGGTGGAGGCGACACCGAAGCCGCTGCTGCTGACCGGCGAGGGCGAGCACTTCGCCGGCGGCGCCGACATCGCCGAGCTGCGCGAACGCGGCCGCGACGAGGCATTCGCCGGTATCAACCGCACGCTGTTCGACCGGATCGCGAAGCTGCCGCTGCCCACCGTGGCCGCGGTGAGCGGGTACGCGCTCGGCGGCGGCGCCGAACTGTCCTACGCCTGCGATATCCGCATCGCCACCGAGACCGCGGTCTTCGGGAACCCGGAGCCGGGACTGGGCATCATGGCCGCCGCTGGGGCCAGCTACCGGCTGCCCGAACTGGTCGGCACATCCGTCGCCAAGCAGGTGCTGCTCGGCGGAAGGAACCTCGACGCCGACGCGGCGCTGCGGCACGGACTCGTGATGGACGTCGTCCCCGCCGGCGAGCACATCGCCGCAGCGCACAAGGTCATCGACCGCATCACCCGTTCGGCGCCGCTGGCCCTGAAGCTGACGAAGATGATCGTCGACGCACCGGGCTCGCACCCGTTCGCCGACGACATCGCGCAGGCGGTGCTGTTCGAGAGCCGCGACAAACATGACCGTATGACTGCCTTTCTGGAGAAGAAACGATGACGAGCACAGCACCGAAGAATGTCGGAGTGGTCGGCGGCGGACGGATGGGCGCGGGCATCGCGCAGGTCTTCGCCACCCTCGGCGCCACCGTCACCATCGCCGAGAGCGGCGACCGGCAGGCGGCCCTGGGGCGGGTGTCCGACGGACTCGACCGGGCGCACGAGCGCGGCAAGCTCGGCGACGCCGACCCCGCGACGATCCTCGGACGGGTGTCGACGGTGGAGGCGCCCGACGCGCTCCCGCCCGCCCTGGATCTGGTGGTCGAGGCGGTGCCGGAGCTGGTCGACCTCAAACTGTCCGTGCTGGCGCTGGTCGAGAAGACCGTCTCGCCGGCCACCGTGATCGCGACCAACACCAGCTCGATCTCGATCGCCGAACTCGGCGGCGCGCTGAACGATCCGGCCCGCCTGATCGGCATGCACTTCTTCAACCCCGTCCCGGCGTCGACGCTCGTGGAGATCGTGCGGGCCCCCGCCACCGACACCGGCGTGGTCGAGACGGTGCGCGAGTGGGTGTCCCTGCTGGGCAAGACCGAGGTGCTCGTCAACGACTCCCCGGGATTCGCGACCAGCCGGCTCGGGGTGTGCCTCGGGCTCGAGGCCATCCGCATGCTCGAGGAGGGTGTCGCCGACGCCGAGTCCATCGACCGGGCCATGGAACTGGGATACCGGCATCCGATGGGGCCGCTGCGGTCCACCGACCTGGTCGGCCTCGACGTCCGGCTCGCGATCGCCGAGCACCTCGCGAAGACCCTCGGCGAGCGGTTCGCCCCGCCCGCCCTGCTCCGCGAGAAGGTCGCCCGCGGCGAACTCGGCCGCAAGACCGGCCAAGGCTTCTACACCTGGTCCTGAGAGGCCACCCACCACAACCAGCAGGAGGCGCATTGTCATGAGCAGTAACGACGTGATCGGACTTTCCGTGGACGCGGGACTGGCCACCATCACCCTGCGCCGGGCGGGCGCGTCCAACGCACTCGACCGCGCGGTGAAGGAACAGTTGCTCGCCGCGGTCGAGAAGGTGGCCGGCGACGACAGTGTGCGTGCCCTGCTGCTGGCGGCGGAGGGGAAGAACTTCTGCGTCGGCCAGGACCTGGCCGAGCACGTGGCCGGCCTCGAGGCCGATCCCGCACACGCGATGGACACCGTCGCCGAGCACTACAACCCGCTGCTCCGGGCCCTGGCCGGGGTCCGGGTGCCGGTGGTCGTCGCGATCAACGGGGCGTGCGTCGGGGCGGGTCTCGGCATCGCCCTTGCCGGGGACATCCGGATCGCGGGGGAGGGCGCCAAGTTCGCCACCGCGTTCACCGGGATCGCCCTGGCCGGGGACTCCGGCCTCAGTCACACGCTCGTCGAGGCGCTCGGGGCGAGCCGCGCGACGGGGCTGATGATGCTCGGCGACCGGTTCACCGCCGCGCAGGCGCTGGACTGGGGGCTGGTGCACCGGGTGGTGCCCGACGCCGAACTCGGGGACGCGGCCGCCGCGCTGGCGCGGCAGCTCGCCGACGGTCCCACGGCCGCGTATGCGCAGGTCAAATCCCTGGTCTCCGCGGCGTCCACGGGGCTGTCGGAAGCGCTCGAGCGGGAGCGTGAGGCCGCGGAGGCGCTCGGACGGTCGAAGGACCACCGCAGTGCGGTCGACGCGTTCCTCGCGAAACGCACGCCCACCTTCGAAGGACACTGACGTAATTCGGCTCCCGCCCTTGTGTGGGCGGGGGCAGACATGCATACTTGATACCAACCGATCATTCGGTAATAGAGGTAGGACATATGACCACGTCACACGCTTCCGATGAGCTGCAAACGCTCTTCGACGACACCATCGCCGCCGACCAGAGGGTCGAGCCCCGGGACTGGATGCCCGACGGCTACCGCAAGACGCTGATCCGGCAGATCGCGCAGCACGCGCACTCGGAGATCATCGGCATGCAGCCGGAGGGCAACTGGCTCACCCGCGCGCCGTCGCTGCGTCGCAAGGCGATCCTCATGGCGAAGGTCCAGGACGAGGCGGGGCACGGCCTGTACCTGTACTCGGCCGCCGAGACGCTCGGCGCCGATCGCGCCGACCTCACTCAGAAGCTGATCGAGGGCAAGCAGAAGTACTCCTCGATCTTCAACTACCCGACGCTCACCTACGCCGACGTGGGCGTCATCGGGTGGCTGGTCGACGGCGCCGCGATCTGCAACCAGGTGCCGTTGTGCCGCAGCTCCTTCGGGCCGTACGCCCGCGCGATGATCCGGGTCTGCAAGGAGGAGTCGTTCCACCAGCGGCAGGGATTCGAACTGCTGATGACGATGATGCGCGGCAGCGACGCCCAGCGGGAGATGGTGCAGGAGTCGGTGAACCGGTGGTGGTGGCCGGCGCTGATGATGTTCGGACCGCCGGACGACCAGTCGCCGAACTCCGAGCAGTCCATGAAGTGGCGCATCAAGCGGCACACCAACGACGAACTCCGTCAGCGGTTCGTCGACATGTCCATCCCACAGGCCGAGGTCCTCGGCGTGACGTTCCCGGATCCGGACCTGAAGTGGAACGCCGAACGCGGCGCCCACGACTTCGGGGAACCCGACTGGAGCGAGTTCATGCAGGTGATCAAGGGCAACGGCGCCTCGAGCGTCGAACGCGTCGCCAACCGGCGGGCAGCACACGAGAACGGGGCGTGGGTGCGGGAGGCCGCAACGGCCTTCGCCCGCCGCGAGAGCAACAAGGAGAACGCACGATGAGCACGGACGACACCGCGGTGCGCGCGGACTGGCCCCTGTACGAGGTGTTCCTGCGGGGCAAGCGCGGACTCAACCACGTCCACGTCGGATCCCTGCACGCCGCCGACGACGAGATGGCCGTCCGCCACGCGCGGGACGTGTACACCCGGCGCAACGAGGGTGTGAGCATCTGGGTGGTGCGGTCCAGTTCGATCGTGGCGTCCAGCCCGTCGGAGAAGGACCCGTACTTCGCGCCCAGCGGCGACAAGGTGTACCGGCACCCCACGTTCTACGAGATCCCCGACAACGTTCCCCACATGTGATCCGGCCCAGACCATTTCGCAGGCCGACGAGAATTCCGAGGATGTACCGATGACCGACCACGACAACGCCTACGACGGCCTCGTCGACGAAGACAGCCACGGCCAGTGGGCTTTCGGCACCAGCTTCGACGACCCCCTGGCCGGCGTCGACACCACGGTTCCGGGTGACGTCGACCTCGCCGCCCTGGCCGGCTACTGCCTGATGCTCGGCGACGACGCGCTGATCAGCTCGCAGCGGCTCGCCGAGTGGAGCACGCGCGCACCGGAACTCGAGGAGGAGGTGGCGCTCGCGAACGTCGGTCTCGACCTGCTCGGACAGGCGCGACTGCTGCTCGCCCGGGCGGCCGCCGCGGACGCGTCGGTGGTGCCGTTCATTTCGGACACGAGCCCGATTCCCGCCGAGGACGCGCTTGCGTTCTTCCGCGACGAGAACCGGTTCCGCAACACCCGGCTGGCCGAACTCGACAACGGAGACTTCGCGCAGACCGTCACGCGACTGCTGGTCTTCGCCACGTGGCGGCTGGCCCTGTTCGACCGCCTGCGCACCTCCCGCGACCCCGTTCTCGCGGCGGTCGCCGTGAAGGGCGTCAAGGAACTGACCTACCACCGCGACTACGCCGCCCGGTGGGTGGTGACGCTCGGTTGCGGTACGGCGGAGTCGAAGTCGCGCATGGAGGACGCCCTCGCCCGGGTGTGGCCGTACGTCGAGGAACTCTTCACCCCGACCACCGAGGAACTCGCCCTCGCAGGTGTGGGTGTCGGCGTCGACCCGCGGGATCTCCGCGAGGAATTCGACACCGTCCTCGCCCAGGTGCTGAAGGCCGCGGAACTCACTGCCCCCACGGGTCGCACCGTCGGCACCGTCGGCGGCCGGGCCGGACGTCAAGGCCTGCACACCGAGGCCCTCGGACTGCTGCTCGCCGAGATGCAGAGCGTGGCCCGGGCTCATCCGGAAGGAGTGTGGTGACATGACCGCCGCAGTGCGCAGCGGCGCCCGCCGCCTCGCCGAGTCCGTCCTGGACCCCGAGATGCCGATGCTGACCCTGGCCGATCTGGGTGTGCTCCGCGACGTCGAGGAGCACGCCGACGGATCGGTGGTCGTCACCATCACCCCCACCTACTCCGGCTGCCCCGCCATGGCCACGATGCGCGACGACATCGAGCACACCCTGCAGGACGCCGGCTTCGGCAGCGTCGAGGTCCGGAC
Organism: Rhodococcus sp. T2V; assembly: GCF_029269925.1. Classification (NCBI taxonomy): domain Bacteria; kingdom Bacillati; phylum Actinomycetota; class Actinomycetes; order Mycobacteriales; family Nocardiaceae; genus Rhodococcus; species Rhodococcus sp. T2V. Next base: position 47,394 of record NZ_JARJBD010000043.1, on the reverse strand, counting down.
GGTCCTCACTCCGCCGTGGAGCACCGACTGGATCAGCGACGACGGCCGGCGCAAGCTGCGCGAGAACGGCTACTCGACACCGGGTCCCGCGCCCCTGCGCACGTCCGGGCCCGTCCCGCTGACCCTTACCGTCAAGCCGCGGGCCGTCACGTGCCCGGTCTGCCACTCCGCCAACACCCGTCTCGACTCGGAATTCGGGGCGACGCTGTGCAAGGCGCTGTACAGGTGCCTCGACTGCCTCGAACCCTTCGATCACGTGAAGGAAATCTGATCATGACCACAGCGGTGTCCCCGAAGCCCGGCGCGGCGTTGCGCAACAGGGCGTTCCACACGCTCACCGTCGCCGACGTCGAATCCCTGTGTGACGACGCGGTCGCGGTCACGTTCGACGTCCCCGCCGACCTCGCCGACGAGTTCGCGTTCGGCCCCGGCCAGTCGCTCACCCTGCGGCGCACGATCGACGGCGTCGAGCACCGCCGCTCGTACTCCATCTGCGCGCCTGCCGGTTCCGCGCCGCGGGTCGGTGTGCGCGAGGTGTCCGACGGTCTGTTCTCGACGTGGCTCGTCCGCGACGTCCGGCCCGGCGACCGGATCGAGGTGCAGGGCCCGAGCGGATCGTTCGTCGCCGACCCCGCCGCCGGCGGCAGGCACGTGCTGATCGCCGCCGGATCGGGCATCACCCCGATGCTGTCGATCGCCGCGTCGATGCTCGCCAACCCCGACGCCGAAGTCGTTCTCCTGTACGGCAACCGGCGCACCCGCTCGGTGATGTTCGCCGAGGAGATCGCCGACCTCAAGGACACGTACGGGTCGCGCTTCGACGTCGTCCACGTCCTGTCCCGCGAACCGCGGGAGGTGGAACTGTTCACCGGGCGCCTCGACGCCGACCGGTTGCGTGCCCTGTTCACGTCGATCGTGCCGCTCGCCGACATCGACCACTTCTGGCTCTGCGGCCCGTTCGGGATGGTCACCGACGCCGAGACGGTTCTCGGTGAACTGCAGATCGACAAGAGCCGCGTGCACCACGAATTGTTCTTCGTCGACGACGTCCCGCCGCCGATGGAGACGCACCGCGAACCCGGTGTCACCGGGCCGAGCAGCGAGGTGACCCTCGTCCTGGACGGCCGCTCGACCACCGCGACGTTGCCGCGGGACGAGTCGATCCTCGACGCCGCCGAGAAATACCGCTCGGACCTTCCGTTCGCCTGCAAGGGCGGCGTCTGCGGAACGTGTCGCGCGAAGATCACGTGCGGTGACGTGGACATGCGCCGCAACTACGCGCTCGAGGACTACGAGGTCGACTCCGGCTTCGTGCTGACGTGCCAGACCTTCCCGGTCAGCGACAACGTGACCGTCGATTTCGACGCCTGACCTTACCCAGCCCGCCCACCCCGGAGACTAGAATGACCAGTATCGCCACCCCCTCGCAGGACATCGAGTTCGCCACGCGCGACCGGATCTCGACGCTGCAACTCGAACGTCTGCAGTGGTCACTTCTCCACGCGTACACCAACGTTCCGCATTACCGGAAGGCGTTCGACGACGCCGGTGTGCACCCGAGCGACCTGAAGGACCTGTCCGATCTGGCGAAGTTCCCGTTCACCGCGAAGGCGGACCTGCGGGCGAACTACCCGTTCGGGATGTTCGCGGTGCCGCAGGAGAAGGTCTCCCGCATCCACGCCTCCTCCGGCACCACGGGACGGCCGACGGTGGTCGGGTACACCGCGAACGACATCAGCAACTGGGCCGACCTGATCGCCCGGAGCCTGCGGGCCGGTGGCGTGAAGCCGTCCGACAAGGTGCACGTCGCGTACGGGTACGGCCTGTTCACCGGCGGCCTCGGCGCGCACTACGGCGCCGAACGGCTGGGCTGCACGGTGATCCCGATGTCCGGGGGCATGACCGACCGGCAGATCCAGCTGATCGAGGACTTCGAACCCGACGCGATCATGGTGACCCCGTCGTACATGCTCACCATCGTCGACGCGATGATCAAGAAGGGCATCGACCCGTCGAAGACGTCGCTGCGGACCGGGGTGTTCGGCGCGGAGCCATGGACCGAGGAGATGCGCACCGAACTCGAGAAGCAGCTGAACATGGACGCCGTGGACATCTACGGGCTGTCCGAGGTGATGGGCCCCGGTGTGGCGATGGAATGCGTCGACACCAAGGACGGCCTGCACATCTGGGAGGACCACTTCTACCCGGAGATCATCGACCCGGTCACCGGTGCGGTGCTGCCCGACGGCGAGGAGGGCGAACTCGTCTTCACCTCGCTCACCAAGGAGGCCATGCCGATCATCCGGTACCGCACCCGCGACCTCACCCGACTGCTGCCGGGCACGGCGCGGTCGGTGCGGCGGATGCAGAAGGTCACCGGGCGCACCGACGACATGATCATCCTGCGCGGGGTGAATCTGTTCCCCACCCAGATCGAGGAACTGATCCTCACCGTGTCCGCGCTGGCCCCGCAGTTCCAGTGCATCCTCGATCGCCCCGGTAGGATGGACGAACTGACCGTACGAGTCGAAGCCCGCCCCGACGCGTCCGCCACCGACCATCCCCGTTCCGCCGCCGAACTCCAGAAGCTGGTCAAGAACCGCATCGGAGTGAGCGTGAAGGTGGACGTGGTGGCCTCCGGCGCACTGGAGCGGTCGCTCGGCAAGGCACGGCGACTGATCGACAACCGCTCCGCTCTGTGAGGTGATCGAAGGTGCGTCTCGGTGGTGAACACGCGCGTCACGACGACGGCCAGTTCGAACACTGGCGGCAGGCCGTCTCCACGGCGTTCGTCCCCCTCGCCGTGGTGTCCACCGCCGAGGACGGCGAGGCCAGGTTCACCGGGACTCTGCGCACCACCGCGCTCGGCGGACTGCAGCTCAGCGAGGTCGGGGGACGGGCGGTGGACGTCCGGCGGACCCGCACGTCCATCAAGCGGTCCGACCCCGGCCTGGTGAAGGTGGGCCTGCAACTGTCGGGCCGCGGCGTCATCGTCCAGGACGACCGTGAGGCCGTGCTCGGGCCCGGCGATTTCGCCGTCTACGACACCAGCAAGCCGTACGACCTGCACTTCGCCGGCGACTTCAGCATGTTCGTGCTGATGTTTCCCCGCGAACTGCTGCGCATCGCCTCGCGGGAACTGGGCACGGTGTCGGCGCGCCGCATCCGCGGCAGCACCGGGATGGGCGCGCTCGTCTCGCCGTTCCTGACGAACCTCCACCACTCCGTCGTGACCGGCACGATGCCGACGACCCCCCTCGTCGAGGACGCCGTCGTCGACCTGCTCAGTGCGGCGGTGCAGGCGGAGGCACCGGCCGACGCCACCGCTCCCGGCGCGACCCTGCTGCTCCGGGTGAAGTCGTTCATCGACGCGCACCTGCACGACCCGGCGCTCGACACCGCCACGGTGGCGTCCCAGCACCACGTGTCGACGCGGCACCTGCAGAAGATGTTCGAGGCGGACGGGCACACGGTGGCCGGGTGGATCCGTCACCGCAGGCTCGAGAAGTGCCGCCGCGACCTCAAGGACGTCCGCTTCCGCGGCGAGAGCATCGGAACCATCTGTGCCCGGTACGGTCTCGTCAACTCTTCGCACTTCTCGCGGCTGTTCAAGGACACGTACGGCGTGTCGCCGCGAGCCTTCCGCGAACAGGAACTCCTGTCGATCAGCGTGTGAGGTCGGCGCACCGCTCCACGTGAGTGGGAAAGCGTGCCGGAACACACTTTCCCGCTCACGTGCGGCGGGCGGGTGCCGAGCCGATGGAGGGTGTCAGAGCACGGATTCGAGCCACGCTGCCGTCTCGAACAGGCGTTGCTCGGCGCCGGGGCGACCGATCAGCTGCAATCCGAGGGGCAGGCCCGCGCTGTCGCGCTTGCCGGGGATGGTGACCACGGGCAGGCCCATCGCCTGCCACGGTCGGCTCAATACGGGCGTCCCCGTCGCGTCGTGGCCGCGGGGAGCGGCGCCGAGTGCGGCGGGTCCGAGGACGGCCTCGTCCTCGTCCAATGCCGCGAGCAGCAACCGCCGGGTCTCGGTGATCCCGGCCAGGGCGGCGCGGTACTGCGCCTCGGTGGTCCGGGCTCCCGCGGTGAACAATTCGGCGAGGGGTGCACTGATCTTGTCGGGCTGCGCCGCCTCGACGGCGCGTTCCCGGGTGGCGTCGTATGCCATCACCGTGTGGTGGTGTTCGGTCAGCGCCACGACGGCCGCGGCGGCATCCATCTCACGGCACCGGACACCCGCGGACTGCGCGGCACCCGCGGTGGTCCTGAGCGCCGCCGTCATGTCCGGGGACACCTCGCCGAGTTCGAACCCACTCCACAGGCGGAGCCGGTGCGGCGCGGAAGGCTCGAGAGCGGGCGCCCGGGTGCCGTCGCGCAGCGCCGTCCACGCGAAGTGCAGATCGGACACCGTGCGTGCCAGCAGCCCCACCGTGTCGAGGCGGGGACTCAATCCGGTGATGCCGGCGGTCGGGAGTTCGCCGTGGGCGGTGACGAAACCCGCGACTCCGCAGAACGACGCCGGCCGGGTCAGCGATCCCGCGGTCTGCGTGCCGAACGCCAGCGGCACCATGCCCGCGGCCACCGCTGCCGCCGAACCGCTCGACGACCCGCCGGGGGTGTGGTCCACGGCGCGCGGATTGCGGGTCGGGCCGGGCTTGAAATACCCGAACTCGGTGGTCACGGTCTTGCCGACCGGGAGCGCACCGAGTGCACGCGCACGCGCCACACAGTCGGCGTCCGTCGACGCCGGTTCCGCGCTCCGCAGCTCGCTGCCGCAGCGCGTCGGCATGCCGGCGACGTCGATCAGATCCTTGACGCCGACGGGGACACCCCACAGCAGGCCGCCGGGGTCGCTGGATTGGATCCGGGCGGCCGCAGTCCGCACCGCGTCGGGATCGAGGTGAGCCCAGGCGCGGATCGTCGGATCCAGGTCCGCGATCCGCGCGAGTGCCGCCTCCGCCACGTCGACCGGCGTCGTCGAACCCGCCGACAGCTGCTCGACCAAGTCCCGAAGTGGTGACCGTAGTTCCGTCTTCATCGTGTCGCCGCCATCGTGTCGTCGTTCTCCGTCTCGGTCTGTCCGGTGAGCGCCCGGGTGCGCATCACCGAGAAGAGGCGGTCGGCTCGTGCCTTGGTTTCCCCGGACGGCGCCGACATCAGTGCGACGACGACGGACACCGCCAGCGAGAGGGGCGCCACGGCGAGTGCCGGGTTCGAGAATCCGAGGATGGAGTCCGGCCCCTGGACGACCGGGCTGAGCAGGATGACGGTGATCGACAGCACCAGGCCGACGACGATGCCGGAGATGACGGCACGTGCCGTCATGCGCTTCCAGTACATGGTCAGCAGCAGCGCAGGCAGGTTCGCGCACGCGGCGATGGACATTCCCAGCGACGCGAGGAACGCGACGTTCTGCTTCTGCGCCGCGAACGCGATGGCGACACCGATGACGCAGGTCGCCACGGTCGCCACCCGGGCCGCGCGGTGCTGAGCCTTCGCCGATACCGAACCGTTGCGGATCACCTGCCCGTACAGATCGTGTGCGATCGCACCCGATGTCGCGATCACCAGTCCGGACAGCGCGGCCAGAATGGTCACGAACGCTACGGCCGCGACGAACGCCAGCAGCACCCCGCCGCCGACGGTTTCCGCGAGCTGGGCGACCGCGAGGTTGCCGCCGCGGTTCTCGGACTTGATCACCTCGACCCCGACCAGCTTGGCGGCGCCGTAGCCGAGCACGGGAACCAGGAGGTAGAACGCGAAGAAGATCCAGATCGCCGTGTAGGCGGACGTTCTCGCCTGCCTCGCGTCCGGGACGGTGAGGAATCGGATCATGACGTGCGGCAGGCCGAGCACGCCGAGAACGAGCCCGACGGTCTGCGACAACTGGTCGAACGACGCCGTGCCCGACGTGCGCTGCGGCGCGACGAACGACTGACCGAATTCGGCGAGCGCGGTGCTGAACGGGCCGAAGGGGTTGAAGTCGAAGCGCACGAGCACGAGAACGAACAGCACGACGGCACACACCATGAGCAGACCGGTTTTGATGATCTGGATCCAGCTGGTGGCGAGCATCCCGCCGACGAGCGTGTATGCGGTGGTGAGTGTTCCGATGATCAGCACGGCCACCGCGTAGTCGAGGTCGAACAGCAGCGATACCAGCAGTGCGGCGCCGACCAACTGCGACACGAGATAGACCACGCTGATCACCACCGTGCTGAGCGCCATCATCGAGCGCACGTCCTTGCCGGGGAAGCGGGTGGCGAGGACATCCGCCAACGTGAAGCGGCCGAGGTTGCGCAGCGGTTCGGCGATCAGCAGCATCGCGAGAACGAACGCGACGGGCACGAAGACCGCGAGATAGAACCCGTTGAAACCGGTCAGGGCGATCGCGCCGGTGACGCCGAGAAACGAGGCGGCAGAGATGAAGTCGCCGGCGATTGCGACACCGTTCTGGCGACCGGTGAGGCTGCCGCCCGCCACGTAGTGATCGGCGGCCGACTTGTTCCGCTTGGAAGCCCACGCGGTGATCATCAGGGTGACAGCGACGAGCGCCGCGAAGAGTGACGCAGAGACGAGGTTCACGGCGCGTTATCCTTTCGTCCGCGATGCGGTTCGGGCGTCGAGTTCGGCGGCACGCGCCATGTAATACCGGGCCACGACGATGGCGACGGCGAACTGCGCGACGGCGTAGAGCCATGCCACGGTGACACCGCTGAACACGACACCGTCCAGCAGCGAGGTGAACCCGCCGAGAATCGGCAGGGGCAGGAACAGGGCGAGGACCAGGGCGCTGAGACGAAACGTCAGGGCGGCACGGGTATCTGCGAGCTCCTGCAGGTCGGAATCCTGTGGGACCCCTTCTCGAGGTGGCGAGGTGTCCATGTCTATCTACCTCCGGCTGCGGTGGGAACGAGGGCGGGTGTCACGGTGATCGGATCGGACCATTCGTCGTAGAACAGCCAGTCGGGGGACTCGACCGGGACCGACAATCGGTGGAACTTGCGCTGGAAGTAGACGAGGCTGTCGCCCTGTTCGCGTGTCCGGACGCGGTCGAGTTCGATGAACATCACCGAATGCGATCCCATTGTCTTGACGTCGGCGATCCGGCCCGCGAGCACCACATGGGCGGCGCGCAGGATCGGGACACCGTCCCCGGTGTCCTCCTCCCAGATGTCCCACTGGAAGCGGTCCGCCATCGCTACTTTCGTCGCGCCCGCGAAATGCATGGCCAGCTCTTCGTCGTCGCCGGCGAGCACGTTGATGCCGACCCGGCCATTTTCCCGGAATACGTTGTGCATCGCGCTGTTCTGATTCACGCACACGAGCGCCGTAGGAGGGGAGTCGGTCACCGAGCAGACCGCGGTGACGGTCATTCCGCAGCGCCCGGCGGGGCCGTCGGTCGTCACGACGTTGACCGCGGCGGGCAGATTCGCCATGGCGGTGCGGAAGTTCAGTTGCATGGGAGTGAGTTCGGGCATTTTCAGCCTCCGTGAGTCGGAACGGGAAGTCGTGTCACCACGTGGCGCCGGCGATCCTGCAAAGAAGGATATGACGCGCTCGTGCGCTGGAACATTGGCGGCGACGCTACTTTCTCGCAGGAAGTCGCGTATCCGGGTAAGGGATTTCTTCAGTTGCCTATCGCTTCCGTTACGGTCGGTGTTGACTGGACGGGGAAGCAAGCCATCTGTGCGAGGCAGGATTCGATGGAGCAGCAAGAAACACGGGTTTACATCGTCGACGACGATCAGGAGTTGTGCGCATCGCTTGCGTGGCTGCTCGATTCGGTCAACATCACGTCGGAGTACTACTTCTCCGTGCAGTCGTTCCTCGAGGAGTACCGGCGCGACATCCCGGCCTGCCTCGTCCTGGACGTCAGGATGCCGGAAGTCGGAGGATTCCAGCTCCAGGAGACACTCCTCGCCGACGAATCCCCGATTCCGATCATCTTCGTGTCGGCGCACGGCGACATCAAGATGTCGGTGCGGGCATTGCAGCGGGGTGCGCTGACGTTCATCGAGAAGCCCTACGATCCGCAGCACATGCTCGACGTGATCCAGGATGCGCTCCGGGTCGCGCGGCAACGATTCGGCGAGCGCCGCAACCGAACGGAACTGCAGGGTCGGATAGACGCGCTGACGGTGCGGGAGCGGGAAATTCTCGCACTCGTGCTCGACGGGCTGCCGAGCAAGAACATCGCCAAAGAGCTGGGCATCAGCGTGAAGACGGTCGACGTGCATCGCACGCGCATCAAGGAAAAGACCGGAGCAGAGAGCATTGCGGTTCTCGTGCGCGACATTCTGCAGGCCGGACTTTCCGTGACCTGACAGTGTTCAGGGAAGCTCGACGACGAGTCGCGCGGATTTCGCGCGCGACACACACGCGGCGATTCTGTCTCCCGCTTTTCTCTCACTCTTGGTGAGGCAATTGTCACGGTGGTCGGGCTCGCCCTCGAGCACGTCCAGGACGCACGTGCCGCAGATCCCTTCCCGGCACGAGGTGTCGATCTCGATGTCGTTCTCTTCGAGGACGTCGGCGATGGATTTCCCGGCCGGCACTTCGAACACCTCGCCCGTGTCGAGTTCCACCTCGAACGCCGTATCCGACTCGGTCGCGGCAGGCGTCGCCGCCTCGAAGTGTTCGAAGTGGACCGCGTCCTCGCCGACCGCAGGTTCGGCCAGCAGGCGCACCCGATCCATGAAACCTTCGGGGCCGCACGTGTAGACGTGGGTGGCGGCGGACGCGTCCGCCAGGATCTTCTCGAGCGCCGAGAACTGGTCGTCCCGCGTGAGGCCGAAGTGCTGGTGCACGTCCTGACGGAAATCCGAATTCTCCAGCAGGTCGACGAACGCGGCCTGCGCCCTCGTGCGCGCGAAGTAGTGCAGGTCGAATCGCTGTCCCCGCCGATGCAACGCGAACGCCAGACTCAGCATCGGCGTCAGCCCGATCCCCGCCGCGACGAGGATGTGCCGATCGGCGCCCTCGGCGAGCGTGAGCAGTGTCCGCGGCCCGCTGATCCGCAACTCGCTGCCGGTCGTCACGTGATCGTGCAGCGCGGCCGAGGCGCCGCGCGGACCGGTCTCGCGTTTGACGGCGACGACATACGATTCGGACTCGTGCGGCGGGCTGCACAGCGAGTACTGGGTGAGGACCTCGGTGGGTCCGAGGATGTCGATGTGGGCGCCCGCAGGGTACGGGTCGAACGGTGAACCGTCCGTCCGGACCAGCCGGAACGACTTGATGTCCGGCGTTTCCTCGACGATCTCCGCGACAGTGACAGTGAACATGCTCATGGTGATTCTTCCTCCGGTGCTGCGACCCGTCGCCCTCGAGCGGGGTCAGCGCATGTACAGGCCGCCGTTGACGTCCCAGCAGGCTCCGGTCACCGACGCGGCGGCCGGGGACGCGAGGAGGGCGACCGTCTCGGCGATGAATTCGGGCGACCCCAGGGTGCCCACCGGGATGGTGGTGAGAATGGCCGCGAGTGTGTCGGCGGGCACCGTCTCGCGCACTACGGGCAGGTCCAGCGGTCCGGGCGACACCGCGTTGACGGTGACACCCGACGATGCGAGTTCCCGGGCGAAGACCTTGGTCAACGTTCCGACGCCACCCTTCGCGGCCGCGTAGTGGGCCCCGGTCGCCGTGCCGCCGTTCTGGCCGGCGAGCGAAGCGATGTTGACGATGCGGCCGTAGCCGCGGTCGGCGAAGTGACTTCCGAACACCTGGCAGCCGAGGAACGCGCCATTGAGGTTGATCTCGACGATGTCCGAGAATTCCTCCGGCGCAATGTCCATCAGCAAGCCGGTCTGGGAACGACCGGCATTGTTGACGAGAACGTCCGCCCCACCCCAGAGGTCGACGACGCGGTCGCGCAGGGACTCGAAGTCGGACTTCTTCCGAACGTCGAGGACGGCGGCGACGGCGGTATTCCCGGAGGAATCCAGGTTCACCGCAGTCTCTTTCGCGGCGGCCTCGTCGATGTCCGCGACCAGTACGCGATATCCGCGGTCGTGCAACAGGCGGGCGATGGCGGCGCCGAGTCCGCGTCCGGCGCCGGTGACTACTGCGACGTGATCCATGTCGAACTCCTATTTCTGGAGGGAAGGGTCAGAGGAGGTAGCCGGAGGCGTTGACCGCGGCCTGTGAGTTGACGAGTCGGATGACCTTCAGGTCCAGCCGCGGCCCGCTCTCGGTGTAGCGGATGCGGTGCGTGACGTCGGCGGCGAGGGTCTGCTGGTCGTCGCGCTTGAAACCCACGAGGATCTGCGCGGACTTCAGCGTGATCGAGTCCTCGGTGCGGTCCTCGACGGTGAAGCGGGAGACGGTGCGGACGGTGCGGGCCGCGGCGAGCGCGGACATCGAGTAGCCGGAGGTCAGGCGTTCGATCCGCATGCGCCGCATCCGGGTGTCGTCGTTGACCATGTTCAGCGATCCGTCGAAGTCGTCGGTGTCCGGGTCGATGGGTATGACGTACCGGCCTTCGTCGGTCCAGAGGGCGTCCCAGGTCTGGTAGTCCTTTGCGTCGAGCAGGGCCGCTTCGTGCCAGACGAGTTCGATCGCCTGCAGCACCCGGGTGTCGGACAGTGCGATCGTCAGGAGGTCAGTGCTCATCGGTCATCATCCTCTTCCACATTGCGTAGGCCTCGCGCATTCCGGTTTCGTCGGTGACGTGCGAGGTGCGGTGCCCGTCGCTGTCGAGCGCTTCACGATTCAGGCCGCGGTTCACCATGATCGGCATTCCGGGTGCGCCGCGGGAGCCACGCTGAACCCGGTCCCAGGCCTCGGAGTCGTCGGGGCTGCCGAACCCGAACGGGCCCTGGAAATGTTCGTGGATGCGGAGACGTTCGCGGTTGACGATCTCGGGTCCGCCGTCCATGCCGAGGGCGATGTGCCGGATCTCGGTCTCGTCGACCGCGATCGGGCGCAGTACCCGGAAGAACGACATCGACATCGCAACGTTGGGGAAGATGTTGAGGTTGAACCCGGCGCCGTGCATGGACCGGACAATGCGGCGCACCTGGTCGGCGGGCATCGTCTTCGACAGTTCCTCGACGATGTGGTCGAAGCGGGCCTGAATCTTCTCGGTGCCGTCGTCGTGGTCGAGGTCGACGTGCTCCGGGACCATGATGGCGACGCTGTGACCGTTGCCGAGCGCGTGTGTGACGGCGTTGTCGTCGGTCATGAAGGAGAGCATGTCGGCGGTTTCGGCGTCGACGGACGACATCCAGGACCGGTGCACGATGGGGAAGTGGTAGCCGTCGGTGGTGTTCTCCAACTGGATCTTCCAGTTGCCGCGGAAGCGGAAGCAGTGCTCGCCCTGGGTCTTGATCGGGTAGCCGGCGCCCTGCTTCATGAACAGGTCGATCCACACCTTCGCGTCACCGAGGAAGTCGTCGAGGGGCTCGACGTCGGGGTTGAAGCTGGCGAAGATCATGCCCGCGTACGACTCCACCCGCAGGCTCTGCAGCGGGAGGTCCTTCTTGTCGAGGTCCTCGTCGTAGCCGTCGGGGTAGGGGATTCCGCGCAGCCGCCCGTCGAGGGCGTACGACCAGCTGTGATACGGGCAGGTGAACCCGTTCGCCTTGCCCTTGGGGACCTCGCAGACGCTGGCGCCGCGGTGACGGCACCGGTTGAGCAGGACATTGAAGTTGCCCTTGCGGTCGCGGTTGACGATCACCGGCTGCCTGCCGATGGTCGCCATCTTGTAGCTTCCGGCCTCGGGGATCTCGCTCTCGTGGGCGACCCACACCCAGGTGCGGTAGAAGATTCGCTCGAGTTCGGCCTCGAAGATGTCGGGGTCGGTGTACAGCGATCCATCCACGCGGTCGTCGGTGACGAGATCCGCGAAGTCGGTTTCCGTGAAACCGGTGTCTGTGGGATCCAGCGAAGTGGTCATCACATTCTCTTTCCATTCGATTCGAGCAGTCGCGGTGCCTCGTCGAGGCGGGTGGCGAACAGCTTCTCGGTCGTGAAGTGGCTGATCCGGGCGGTGCCGTCCCGGACTTCGCACTCGGCGGTGATGCGGGCGACGAGCAGTTCGGCCGATTCGTCCTCGTACCGCGACAGCTGTTGCATGACCCACCGCCCCCGCGCCGTGGGTCCGTCCACGTCGATCTGCTCGTTGCCGAGCAGGTGCGCATTTCCCCGGAAATGGGAGTTCGGTGGGAGGTACGCGGTGAGCATTCCGACGATCTCCCGGCGGCCCTGCCGCCTGCCGAATTTGTGCGCGTAGTCGCTGCCGACGCCTTCCCACACCGCGTCGGGTGTGAAGAGGGAGCCGAGTTCCTCGGCCGAGAACTCCACGGACGGAACGTCACACAGTTCCATGTAGCGGCAGATCACCCGGTGAACGGCCTCGCGCCTCTCGATGCGCTCGGTCGCGCTCGCACGGTGCATGTCGCTCACACGCCGAGGTCGACGTCTTCGCGGACGGTGAGCGCGCGGCCGATGCGGGCTTCGATCTTTGCGTAGCGCCACAGCGTGTACTCGCCGACCGTGGTGGTGCGGAAGAGATTGCAGACGTCTTTGACGGTTTCCTGGGTGTCGACGTCGGCGAGGATGTAGCACGTCCACGGCCAGCCGTCCGAGGGTCCGACCATGTGGCTGTCGTCGTCGATGTCCCCGATCACCCGGACGCCGGGCGTCTCGGCCAGCGCGTCCATCATCCCGGAGAACGCCTTCCACACCAGGCCGCCCTGGCCGGTCGGGAGGTCGAAGAAGTTCTGGTTGATGCCGATGCAGAACAGCACTCTCAGTGGTGCGGTCATGGTTGTACTCCTGAAAGGTCGGTGGTCGGGGTGCGGACGATGCTCAGATGAAGCCGGGGAACGGCGGGATGTCCATGAGCACGGCACCGGCGCTGTCGTAGATGCCGTCGCCGAGGAAGGCGTGCTGCGGCGGGACCAGGGCCTCGCGCATGTACCGCTGCATGGCGTTGCCGTCGTAGATGGCGCCGGTGCCCGACAACTGGAAGGCAGTGTGCACGGCGGACGCTCCCGCCTTGGCGACGTGGGTCGAGGACAGGCGGAGAAGTGCCGCAAGCTTTTCCGGGACGGGATCGCCGGCGACCACCGTGGCGTACGCCTCGTCGGTGACCTCGTAGAAGAAGGCGCGGGCGGACCGCAGCGTCGCCTCCGCCTTGGCCAGGTCGATGCGGTAGTAGGCGCGGTCGGCGAGTTTGGGCGCTCCGGTGATCCCGGTGCGTCCCGCGCCGACCTTGATCGCGTAGTCGAGCGCGGCGCGGCCCACTCCGAGATTGACGACGGCCAGCACCTGTGCGGCGTACGCGATGGAGGGATAGCGGTACAGGGGTTCGTCGACGGTGGGGGTTCCGCCCCGGATGAACGTCCAGTCCTCGGGCACGACGACGCCGTCGACCTTCAGTTCGTGGCTGCCGGTTCCCGAGAGACCGACCACGTCCCAGTTCTCGACGATCTCGACGTCCTTCGGCCACAGCAGGGCGGTGCGCGGCTTCCCCGCGGTGGAGTCGCCGCCGCGGATGCCCACACCGAGGATGTCGGCGCCCTTGCATCCGCTGGCGAACTTCCACTGCCCGGTGATCTTCAGGCCTCCCGGCACCTGTTCGACGGGCTGCACCGGAAACAGGCCGCCGGCGAAGACGAGGTCGGGGCTGTCCTTGTACAACTCGGCCTGCGTGGCGAGGGGCAGCGCCGCAAGGTAGACGAGGGCGGAGCCGAAACTCGCGACCCAGCCCGCCGACGCGTCCACCGCGGAGATTCGTTCGATCATCCGCAGAAACTCGCTCGGGGGCAGTGCGTCGCCGCCGAACCGGCGGGGGGTCGCCGCGCGGTAGATGCCGACCTGCTTGAACTCGTCGATCATGTCGCGAGGCACGAACTTCTGTGTGGCGAACTCTTCTCGCCGCAATGCGACGTGCTCGAGGACGTCCTCGAACGACAGCGTCCCGTTCGCGGCGGTGTCCGTCGTGTCGAGGGCCGGTGCGGTGGTGGTCATCAAATACTCCGATCGACGCGAAGTAGAAGGGGTGTGGCGTGTTTCGTGTCGAGTTTCACGCTATTGCGGTAGCGGGCATCACTCAATCGGTGCTTCCTCCCGCACACGTGCAGAGATGTCGCCTCGGAGTAAAGGATTTCCCTATCGTGTCCGCGGTCTGCACGCTCAGTAGACTCGACATGAGCCCAAGGAGGCCGCATTGTCCGAACTCGCGCCGTCCGACTACGAACAACTCGTCGAGTCGCTCCGCTATTGCGTCCTGGTCCACGATGCGGCGACCAAGGACATCCTCTGGGCCAACAAGGCTGCGTCGGAACTGCTCGAGTTCACGGTCGAGGAGCTCAAACCGCTCAAGGCCCCCGACATGAGTTCCCCGGCGAAGCGCTACCGCCGGTCGGTGGGACGGCGGTGGCTGCAGGAGGCCGTCGACAACGGGGCAGCGGTCACCGAATGGGCGTATCGCGCGAAGAGCGGGCGAGAGGTCCTGACGGAGGCGATCGCGATCCGGGTCGAGCTGAGCGCCCGGACCGTGGTGATGGTGCAGTTCCGCGACATCGAGCAGGAGACGTCGATGCGCCGCGACCTCACGCGCACCGAGGCCGATCTCAGCCGCACCGAGGCCCGCCTGGCCGCGTTCCTGCGGAACATGGCCGAAGGCATCCTGGTCCTCGACGACGACAGCCGCATCACGTATGCGAGCGAGGCGGCGTCGGAACTCCTGAAGGTCCCGGTGGCATCGCTTGTCGGCGAACGCTTCACGGAGTTCTGCCGGGCGGGGCAGTCACGGGAGAGCGTGCGCCGGGCCCTGGATCTGACCACCGCCGACGGGGGTTCCCAGAGCCTGCGCTACGAGGTGGAATTGACGTCCGAGGAGCGCCGCTGGCACGCGGGAAGCTGCCAGCACATCGCGATCGAGAATGATCTGAGCGGGCACCTGCTGCTCTTTCACGACGTCACCGCGCACGTCCGCACCGAACAGGAGCACGAACGGGACTCGCAGTACCTCAACTACCTGGCCCGCTACAACGCGATGGGCGACATGGCCATGGCCATCGCGCACGAGTTGGCCCAGCCGCTCGCGGCCGCCACCAACTTCATCGCCGGAACGCAGAGCCGCCTCGGTGACGGGCACAGCAGTCACGACGAGGTGAGCTGGGGCCTCGGAGAGGCGCGCAAGCAGATCGACCGGGCCAATCAGATCGTCCGGAGCCTGCGCGAATACGTGACACAACTCGAGGAGTCCCAGCAGATCGTCGACCTCAACGACATCGTGGACGAATGTGCGTATTTCGTCGACATCCGTGCGCGGCAGAAGGGTGTTCACGTCGAGTACCTCCGCGCGCACGGCACGGTCGCCGTCGTGTGCGAACGTGTGCTCACCGGGCAGGTCATCCTGAACCTGTGTTTCAACGCCATCGACGAGATGGCGGAGTGGCCGGCCGCCGACCGCATCGTGACGGTGCGCACCGAGGTCACCGAGACGGAGGGCGTCGTCAGCGTCGAGGACCACGGCAAGGGTCTCTCGCACGTCCCGGACGGCCGAATCTTCGACGGCGCGTTCACGTCGAAATCCACGGGCCACGGCATCGGACTTGCGCTGAGCCACCGAATCATCACCCGCCAGGGCGGGACGATCACTGCACGCGAGAACGATCCGCACGGGGCGGTGTTCACGTTCACGCTGCCGGTCGACCCGAGCCGCTGAGCGACCAACACTCACAGGGTAAAGGTTTCTTGGATTCCGTTGAGCACGATCCGGTTCTAGCGTTATGGGAAAACCACCGCGGCCCCGGAGGTACCTCGTGGACTATTCGCATCACCATCGCACATTCCTGACCTGTTACGCCGACACCCACCGCTACGGCTGGCATCACGTCGACCTGTTCGTGCACGACGAGCACGGCAACGAAGTGAACTGGGTGCACTGGCAGGTGAGGGAGGACGGGCCGGACGGCGCCGACGCGGCCACCGCGCGCGTCGAGCCGAACCTGCGCCGGACCACCGATTGGCAACGCGGAATCAGCGCCGACGGCAGCGAGTACTGGATCGCCGAGGCGGCCTGGGCGCAGTGACGTGCCCGGATGCCGAACGGCCGGTTCACCACAGCAATGGTGAACCGGCCGTTCGGATGTAGCGGTGTCGGGCCTACGCGACACTCTCCGTGACGCGCTCGAACACGACCTTCCCACCCAGCACGGTCGTGACGACCTGCATCGCGGGGATGTCGTGCGGATCGATGGTCTCGAGGTCGCCGTCGAGGATGCACAGGTCGGCCACCTTACCGGCCGTGAGTGATCCGTGAGTCTTTCGGCGCAAACCCGGTCCTTCAGGGCCGGGATAGCCGATCTGTTTCTGTCGGACTGTGGGGTTATTGTCTGGGTCATGGTGGGGAGGATGGTGAAGCGGGCGTTCAAGTACCGTTTCTATCCGACTGCGGTGCAGGCGGAACAGCTTGCTCGGACGTTCGGGTGCACCCGGTATGTCTACAACCGGGCGTTGGCCGAGCGGACGCGGGCCTGGTCGCAGGAACAGCGGCGAATCACCTACGCGGACACCTCGAAGATGCTCACCGGATGGAAACGGGACACCGAGACCGCGTGGTTGGCGGAGCCGTCGAAGGGGCCGCTGCAGGAATCGCTGCGACAGTTGCAGGGCGCATTCGAGAAGTTCTGGCGCAAGCAGACCCGCTACCCGCAATTCAAGAAGAAGGGCCAATCGAAGGATTCGGCGACCTACTACTCGAACTGCTTCACCTACCGCGGCGGGCAGCTCCGGTTGGCCAAGCAGTCCGAACCGCTGGATATTCGGTGGTCGAGGCCGCTACCGGAGGGGGCAGTACCGTCGCAGGTGACGGTCTCGCGTAACGCCCGCGGGCAGTACCATATTTCGATCCTCGTCGAAGACACGATCACCGAGCCCCCGTCGACCGATCGGGTGGTCGGGCTCGATGCCGGGATCACCAGCCTGTACACACTCTCGACGGGGGAGAAGATCACCAACCCGCGCCATGAGCGCACGGACCGTGCGCGGTTGGCGAAGGCGCAACGGATGCTGGCCAAGAAGGAGAAAGGGTCCCGGAACCGGGCCAAGGCCCGACTGAAGGTCGCGAAGATTCATGGTCGGATCGCCGATCGGCGGCGCGATTATCTGCACACACTCTCCACTCGACTGGTGCGCGAAAACCAAGTGATCGCCATCGAGGATCTGAGTGTGCGGAATATGGTGAAGAATCGGTCGTTGTCTCGGGCGATCTCGGATGCGGGTTGGTCGGAGTTCCGGTCGATGCTCGAGTACAAGGCCGTCTGGTACGGGCGGCGGGTGGTGGCGATCGACCGGTTCTGTCCGTCGTCGAAGACCTGCTCGGTATGTGGGGAGGTCGTCTCGGCGATGCCGCTGGACGTGCGGGAGTGGGCGTGCCGATGCGGCGCGGTCCATGATCGGGATGTGAACGCGGCGAAGAACATTTTGGCCGTCGGACTGGCGGTGGCAGCCTGCGGAGACGGTGTGAGACCACCCCGCACATGACGTGCGGGGCGGCGACTGTCGGTGAAACAGGAACCTCGGGACGTGAGCCCCGAGGGCAATCTCGGTCGTTCACGGCCGAGAGGAAGTCAACCCTTCCAGTCCTCGGCGAAGTCCTGCCACGCCGCGTTGATGGTGTAGGTCCGGACGGCGTCGGCGAGCCCGATGGTCTGGTCGGGTCCGCTCACCGCGCCGCTGGCCTTGCTCTCCCGCAGGATCATCGTCGAGATGCCCTGGCGCCAATCGGGTGATGTGACCGGTGCATCGGAACTGCTCATCAGGTGCACCCCGGATTCGACGGCGCTGCGATACGGCCATTCATAGGCGGCACGTTCGGTCCCGACCACCCCGACCTCCAGGTCGGCGATCGTCCACTTGATCGTCGGGTTCATGTTGACGCCGATGCCGTTCTCGGCCAGCCGCTTCAGGGCGGTCAGACGGCCATCGGGGCCATGCCCAGGATCATCAGTGCGGAACCCGCCGCCGCGGTCTTGACGCCGGAGCGGCGCTCGCGGCGCGGGGTGGAGCGGAAGAGATACAGCGTCAACAGTGCCCAGCACAGGAGCACGGCGAGGGGAAGCCAGCCTGTCGAGATTCCTGCGCCGCCGTGATGGTGGCCGGAGGGTGCCGGCGCCGCTCCCACCGGGGCGGGAGCGGACATCGGCGCCAGAAGCAGCAGCACCCCCATCGCCGTGAGATCGACCGCGCAGGGAACCGCGGTCCGGCGGTGCATGGTCTCGCCGGTGACGAACACGGCGAGCGCGATGAGGACCACGCCCTCCAGGAGGTGAATCCCTGCCGGCACACCGGGGATCATCATCGCGACCATGGACAGCGCCATCGCACCGTGCGCGATCCGGACCCGGCAGTCGGTTCCGTGCGATCGCCACATCGGGACGAGGGCCCCGACCGCTCCGACGAACATCGCCGCGTGCACGGCAGGGATCTCGAGCATCGTCGGACTCAGATCGTGGGAGTGAGTTCGCGGTGCTGCCCGATGTCCGCCCGGCTCTGCCGGGTGACCCGGGCGACGACCAGGCCGGCGACGAAGAACAGCGCGATGACGGCGAGCAAGATGTCCGCGAGCAGTTCCGACCCGCCGATCAGCGTGGTGAAGTTGTCGAGCACCAACCCGGTGACGGCCACCAGGCCCACGCATCCGAGCACCGGGGCGACACGGGTGTGCCAGAGCCGGGTGTCCAGCCGGGTGCGGGCGAAGAACGCGATGATCGCGACGCTGGTGAGCACCATCAGCACCAGAATGCTCACCGTGGCCAGACCCGCCATCCAAGTGAACAGTTGCAGCACCGGGTCTGCGCCTGCGAGTGCGAACACCCCGACGACCACCGTCGCGGAGATCGTCTGGGCGATCGAGCCGACGTGCGGGGAACCGTGCTCGGAATGGGTACGGGCGAGTGCGCGCGGCGCCGCGCCCTTGCGGGCCAGGGCGAACACGTACCGGGAGATGGCGTTGTGGAACGCCAGCAGCGCGGCGAACAGGCTGGTGACGAGCATGATCGCCATGACGTCGGCAGCCGGGCCGCCCAGGAAGTGCGCGGCCGCGGCGAACGTCAGCCCGGCGGGGTCGGCGGCGGCCGCGTCGGACACGTTGTCGCTGCCGAACGCGAGCACCACGGCCCAGCTGGCCAGCGCGTACACCAGTCCGATGACGATGACGGCGGCGTACGTCGCGATCGGGATCGTGCGCCGGGGGTTGCGGGCCTCCTCGCCGTAGATCGCGGTCGCCTCGAAGCCGATGAACGACGCGATCGCGAACATCAGTGCGACACCCGGTGATCCGCTGAAGAACGACGTCGGGGTGAAGGACGCGAAGTCGATGCCCGCGGCCCCGCCCCGCACCAGGACGCCGAACGACAGCGCGAGGATGATGCCGATCTCGAGGACGAGGAGAACGCCGAGCACCTTGGCGCCCAGATCGATGCTGCGGTACCCCAGCACGGCCACCAGCGCGATGAGGACCAGCGCCCACATCCACCAGGGCAGGTCGGGTCCGCCGTACTGGACCACGAGGCCCTGAATGGTCGCGGCGGCCAGGCCGTACACGGCGGCCTGGATGGCGGTGTACGTCAGCAACGCGAGACCGGCCGCCCCGAGTCCGCAGGATTCGCCGAGACCCTTGGCGACGTAGGCGTAGAACGCGCCGGTGTCGACCATGTGGCTGCTCATCGCCGCGTATCCGACGCTGAACACGAGCAGCACCAGCGCGGCGATGAGGTAGGCCGTCGGGGCGCCCGCGCCGTTGCCGATCGCGATCATGACGGGCAGGGCGCCGCCGATCGCCGTGAGGGGAGCGGCGGCGGCGATGACGAGGAAGACGATCCCGACGACGCCGATGGATCCGCGCAGCTTGCCGGGTCCGGAACCCGTGGTGGTGTCAGGCATGAGTGTCTCCGTCCGAGTGGCAGCTGCTGCCTCCGGTCGAGCAGTGCTTCGACGTCGTGCGGGGCACGTCGAGAGAGGGGTTGCGGTCGAAGAAGCCGTTGGGCTTCAACGTGAATCCGGTGTAGTCGACGGGCATGATCGGCCAGTCCTCCGGGCGCGGGAAGTGGGTGAGACCGAACGTGTGCCACACGACGAGGTCCTCGTTCTCCAGATCGCGGTCGCCGGCCACGAAGCTGGGCAGTCCGGCGCCGCCGGCGTGCTGGTTCACGAAATCGCCTGCCGCGTACCGTTCCTTCTCGTCGAACTGGGTGACCCACAGGTGCTTGGTGGCGAACGTCGCCCGCGCCGCGATCGAGGAGTCGTCGTCGGCCAGCAGGATCGGTTGCCCCTCCGGGTGCAGTGCGTACGCCACCGGCTTGCCCAGACGGTTCAGCTTGTTCGGGTTGCTGATGTGCCACACGCGTCCGACGCTGTTGTCCGCGAGGCGCTGCGCCTCGGATTCCTTTGTCAGCGGTGTGCGCTCGAGGGTGAACGCATTGCCGTGCAGGTTCCCGGGGCCCATCTTCACCCGCTTGGTCTGCACCTCCTCGACGGAGTTGCGGTCGCCGTCGATCATCATGTCGAGGCGGGCGCTGAACAGGTGCTGGTGGTACGGGGCGCCGAGGCCGGGCGCGATCTCCGAGGCGTACGGGTAGTCGCCGCCCGGGTGACCCGACGTGAAGACGACGCCGGTGGCCTTGACCTCGAACTCGATGGTGCCGTCGAGGTAGAGGTACCAGAAGAATCCGTAGTCGTAGTTG
Organism: Rhodococcus sp. T2V; assembly: GCF_029269925.1. Classification (NCBI taxonomy): domain Bacteria; kingdom Bacillati; phylum Actinomycetota; class Actinomycetes; order Mycobacteriales; family Nocardiaceae; genus Rhodococcus; species Rhodococcus sp. T2V. The sequence goes on along the minus strand of NZ_JARJBD010000043.1, from coordinate 26,692 downwards.
CCGATCGTGGTGAAGAAGGAGACGACCAGGCGGCGCTGGCGGCGGGTCTCGGCCGAGCCGGCCCACAGGTCGGTGTGCTTCCACAGCACGCCGAAGTCTTCCTCGTGCATGCACACCGCGTTCTTCAGCGTCTTGGGGCTGCCGAACTCGTCGGCGATGACGGCGTCGAAGTACGTGATGTCGCCGACGCAGTCGCAACCGAGTTCGAGGGCGTTCGCGTAGCGGCCCACCATGTACTCGCCGGTGTCGAAGTAGTTCTGCCACGACCGGACCGGCGAGGGGTCGCCGTAGGGCACGACCATCTCGGCGATGGACGCGCGGTGGATGATCGGGCGGATGTCGTCGCCGTCGGCGAATCCGAGCTGATGGAGGACGAGACCCTCGCGGGCGTCGAAGCCGACGCGGAACGACCACTTCTCCCAGTCGACGCGGTTGCCGTCGACGACGAAGCTGGGGCCCTCGGGCTGGGTGATCTCGATGGGCTTCTGGGTGGTGCGCAGCGGGCCGGTGACGGCGAGGTCGTCGAAGTTGCCCGACTCCTCGGGGATCGGGACGGCGCCGAGGTCGAGAACGTCGGTGACGGTCCGGTTCATGACGTCGACGAAGCCGACGAGCCCGTCGATCGGGTGGGCCCAGGCGTGGTCCTTCGGGTGGTCCTGGCGGAACGCGAGCCCGCGGAGGATCCGCTTGCCGGTCTCGCCGGGGTAGTCGAAGACGCCGGCCGAGAGGGGAGCGACCCGGACGTCGGCGACGTCGAGTCCGCGGGCGGCAAGGGCGGCGAGCCAGCGTTCGTCGGCGGACAGCACCTGCTCGACGAGTTCGAATTCCTCGTCCAGGACCGGCATCTGACCGTCCCGGGTGGCGTCGAGGGTGACCGAGCTGATCACCGACCGCTGGGTCACGGACACCACGACGTCCACGGCGTTCGGGGACGAGATGTCGTGCAGCAGAACGCGGAATCGGCGATCGGTCTCGTTGGTCTCGGCCGGGTACAGCGTCGACTTGTCCGGTTCCTCGAGGCCGACGTAGACGAATCTCGTCTGCTCGGTCAGCGCGTCGGCGGCCTCGAGGATCTCGCGGAGCGATGCGATCTCTTCGACGGTCGGCAGCGACAGCGGGTGGTCGATACGCGCAGGGGAAAGGGTGGGCATGTCGCGATCCTTTGGTTCTACGGGTGTCGAATAAAAAGCTTAGTGACGTACGTTACAGCCGAGGTGCCCTCGTGTAAACAGTGAGTTTCCGACCAGGACATACTGGGCGTCCGGTCAAAGGTGCGCGAACGGATTCCGCAGCAACGGAATTGGACGAGCGTACGAAAAGTCAGAGAGTGGTGACGAACCGCTCGAGCATCTCCAGCTGACGCTCCGACGACGTCTCGCCCGGCGTGAGGACACCCAGAATCTGCATGCCCATCATCATGTTGAGCAGTTGCTCGACGACGATGGTGACGTCGATGTCGCCGACGGTGCCCTCCTCGCGGGCCTGCTCGAGGAAGATCGCCATCTGCTCGCGCCAGCGGTCCATCGTCCGCCGGTTGGTCGCGGCCATCTGCTCGTCGTACATGGCCCGCGGCCACAGGGAGGCGGCGATCCGGGCCTCGAGGAGTTTCTCCTCGTTGATCGGCATCACCTCGCGGCACAGGATGCGCAGGGCGTCGAGGCCGGTCGCGTCGCCGAGCGCCTCGGTGATCCGGCGATCGGTGGCCTCGGAGATGTGCTCGTACGACGTCCGGAGGATCTCGTCCTTGCCGGCGAAGTAGTGGCTCAGGGCGCCGTTGGTGTACCCGGCCTCGGTGGCGATGTCGCGCATGTTCGCGGCCTCGATACCGCGGGCGGCGATCAGCCGCCAGGCGGCGGCGGTGATGCTTCGCCGACGCTCGTCGTGATCCACGAGCTTAGGCACGACGTGTACCTGCTCCACCAGCGATCATGCGACCACGGTATCAATGAGCTCCGCCGAGATTGAGCACGACCACTCCGGAGACGACGAGACCGAGTCCGAAGATCTTCGTCGCGGTCAGCGGTTCACCGAGGAATGCGGCCCCGATCGCGACGATCGCCGCCGTCCCGAGCCCCGACCACATGGCGTAGGCGATCCCGACCGGCACCGTCTTGACCGCCTGCGACAGGAACAGGAACGCGAGGACGTACCCGGCCAGGCACCCGACCGTCGGCCACAGCCGGGTGAACCCCTCGGTGGACTTCAGCAGGCTCGTGCCGAACACCTCGGCGGCGATCGCGGCGAGCAGGAACACGTACGGCATGGAGACAGGGAACCATGCCGGGAGCGGTGAGGCGTGCAGCGCCCCACCGCTCCCGGCGGTGCCGTCTACGAGTACATGATGACGCCGCGGACGTTCTCGGCCTTCCGCATCGCCTCGTAGCCGTCGTTGATCTGGTCGAGTGTGTATGTCCTCGTGATCATCTCGTCGAGCTTCAGCTGACCCTCCATGTACAGGCGGAGCAGATGAGGGATGTCGAACCGGATGTTCGCGTTCCCGAACCACGCGCCCTTGAGCGTCTTGCGCATCGCCGTCAGATCGAACAGGTTCAGGTCGACGTCGTTCTGCGTGACGTCGCCGACCGACACGTGGACGCACGTGCCGCCCTTCGCCACCAGGCTCATCGCCGGAGCGATGATGCGGCCACTGGCATTCGCGACGGTGATGAGCACCTTGTCGGCGAGTTGGCCCCACGTCAGGTCCTGGAGGAGGGGGAGCGCCTCGTCGATGCTCGCCGCGGTGTGGGTCGCGCCGAAGATCTTGGCCTGTTCCCGCTTGAACTCCGAGGGGTCGACGACCACGACGTGCCGGGCACCGGCGAGCGCCGCGCCCTGAACCGCCCCGCAGCCGACGCCGCCCATGCCGATCACGACGACGGTCTCACCGGCCTGGACGCCGGCCGCGTACACCGACGACCCCCAGCCGGTCGTGACGCCGCAGCCGACCAGCGCCGCCTTGTCGAGCGGAATGTCCTTCGTGATCTTCACGCAGGAGGCCTCGTTGACCACCGTGTACGGCGAGAACGTCCCGATCAGGCACTGGATGGCAGCGTCCTTGCCGCGCACGTGGTGGCGCGCCGTGCCGTCCGAGATCTGCCATCCTTCGAGCAGGTGAGCACCCAGGTCGCAGATGCTGGACTGTCCGGTCGCGCACTGCCGGCACCGCCCGCACGCGGGGATGAATCCGAGTGCGACGTGATCGCCCTTCTCGACGCTGGTGACCCCCGGTCCGACCTCGAGCACGACACCGGCGCCCTCGTGTCCACCGATGAACGGGTAGTACTCGAGCGGCAGGCTGCCGTCCCGGACGTGTTCGTCCGAATGGCACATCCCCGACGCCGCCAACTGCAGCAGCACCTCCCCGTGCTTCGGCGGGTCGAGTTCCAGTTCTTCGATCTGCCACGGCTGACCGGGCTCCCACAACACAGCGGCCTGGGTCTTCATGTTTCCTGCTCCTGTCCGACGACGTCGATGGTGTACGGGATCAGAGAATGATGGTGACGACCTTCTCCTCGGTGTTGGCTTCGATTCCGGCCCAGCCGAGTTCGCGTCCGGTGCCGCTGGTCTTCATGCCGCCCCAGGGCAGGGCGGGATCGATGGGTGCCCAGCCGTTCACCGCGACCGCTCCGGCCCGGACCTTGCCGGCGAGGGTGTGGGCGTGGGAGACGTCGCGCGTCCAGATCGAGGCGGCGAGCCCGTAATCGGTGGCGTTGGCGATCGCGATCGCCTCGTCGGTGGTGTCGAACGCGATGACGGTGCCGACGGGTCCGAAGATCTCCTCCCGCGCGATCTTCATGTCGTTGTTCGCGTCCGCGAAGATGGTCGGCTGGACGAAGAACCCGTCCCCGTCCGGGCGGCCACCGCCGGCGGCGACCCGGGCGCCCTCGCTGCGTCCGGCCGCGATGTAGTCGAGGACGGTGTCGCGCTGCTTCGCGTTGACCAGGGCTCCCATGGTGGTGGCCGGGTCGAACGGGTCGCCGAGGACCTGGGCGGACGCGGCGGCGGCGAGACCGTCGACGACCTGCGAGTACAGCGACCGGTGCACCAGGATGCGGGTGCCCGCGGCGCAGACCTCGCCCTGGTTGAAGAACAGTCCCATGGCGGTGCCGTTGATGGCGGCCTCGAGGTCGGCGTCCGGGAGGATGATCTGCGGGGACTTGCCGCCGAGTTCGAGGGTGGTGCGCTTGAACGTGTCGGCGGCGCGCTTGGCGATGATCCGGCCGACGCGGGGGCTGCCGGTGAAGCTGATCTTGTCGACGCCGGGGTGGGCGGCGAGTGCGTCGCCGGCGATCTCGCCGAGGCCGGGCACGACGTTGACGGTGCCCGCGGGCAGTCCGGCCTCCTCGAGCAGCGTCGCGAGGTGCAGGATCGACAGCGGTGCGTCCTCCGGCGGCTTCACCACCAGGGTGTTCCCGGCGGCCAGTGCCGGGGCGATCTTCCACGCCGAGATCATCAGCGGGGTGTTCCACGGGACGATCGCGCCGATCACGCCGACCGGTTCGCGGACGGTGTACGAGTGGGTGGGCTGACCGAAGTAGCCGGCGGTCGGGATGGACTGGCCGGTGATCTTGTCGGCCCAGCCGGCGAAGTGCCGGAACGTGCCCGCGGCCATCGGGATGTCGAGCATGGTGGGCTGGCCGACGGGCTTGCCGACGTCGAGGGCCTCGAGCCGGGCGAGGATCTCGCCGTCGCGCTCGATGAGATCGGCGACCTTGTTCAGGATCCGTCCGCGGGCGGCGCCGGGCAGTGATCCCCATTCACCGTTCAGCTGCGACCGCGCCGCGGCGACGGCGTCGTCGATGTCCTGCCCGGTTCCGGCGGACACGTCGACGAGCGGGCGTCCGGTGGCCGGGTTCAGGTCCGTGAACGTTCCGCCGTCCGAGGCCGGACGCCACTGCCCGCCGATGAACAGCTGCGTGGCGGTTCCATCAGGAAGCCCTGTGGCACTGACGTTCTCGTGTACTGCGGTCATGGCGTCAACTCTCCCGGTGGTGTTGTGATGGTTGTCACAAGCATGCGGGCGAGGGGGTGGCGTCGTCTTGCACGCACGCGCATGGTTGTTGCTCGTATGCGCACCGATTCGCCGACCGGGGCCGCTGAGTCGTGGTTTCCTGACAGTAAACAGCGCTGTTACGATGCGGACGTGACGACTCGACCCGAGACCGAGGTTCACCGCGACACGGGAGACCCCGCGCCCGTCGAGCGGGAGGTGCCGTCCGACACGCCGACCGGGCCCGATCTCGAGAAGGTGATCGCCAGGCAGGTCCGGGCGCTCCGCAAGGCCAGCGGGCTGTCCGTCGGGGACATGGCGGCCAAGGTCGGGATCTCCAAGGCGATGCTGTCGAAGATCGAGAACTCGCAGACCTCGTGCAGCCTGTCGACGCTGGCGCGGCTCGCCGCCGGACTCGACGTGCCGGTGACCTCCCTGTTCCGGGGTGCCGACACCGCCCGCGACGCTGTATACGTCGAGGCGGGCCACGGTGCGGTCATCGTCGGACGCGGCACCCGGGTGGGGCACCACTACGAACTCCTCGGCGCCCTGCGCGGGCAGCACAAGCGACTCGAACCGGTGCTGGTCACGCTCACCGACGCCAGCGAGACGTTTCCGCTGTTCCAGCACGCGGGCACCGAACTGCTCTACATGCTCGAGGGCGTCATGGTCTACGGGCACGGCGAGGCCGAGTACACGCTGCGACCGGGCGACTCGCTGCTCCTCGACGGCGAGGGCCTGCACGGTCCCAACGACCTCGTGCGGTTGCCCATCCGGTTCCTCGCCGTCACCGCGTACCCGGACCATCACGAGGAGTGACTCCGCCGACCGCGATTTCGTCCTTCCTCCACGCCGTGTGCCGGGCGTAGAGTGGCGGGTGGTTCGAAAGGTCGTGGTAGCAATGTTGGCGACAGTTCAGATAGCGTCCGGCGGAAAAGCGGCGCTGCCCTTCGATCCCGCCGAGCCGGTCAGCCTGGCCACCGCGGGCGCGATCGGGCTCTACTATTTCGATTACGGCACCGATGCGCGGATGAACGCCGATGATCACGGCGACTTCTACGTCGTTCAGATCCCGCTGTCGGGAACGGCCCGAATTACCTGTGGTGCAGAAGAATTCGACTCGACCATGACGGTCGCGTCGATTCTGTCGCCGGGACGCCCCGCAAGCATGGAGTGGCACGAAGGGCAGTCTCAGCTGATCATCCGACTGGCGCGCGGCACCCTCGAGGAACACCTGCAGGAAATTCTCGGGAGTCCACTCGATCAACCCCTACGATTCGAGCCGCAGATGGAACTCGGCAGCCCCGCTGTGTGCGGGTGGCGTGAGGCGGTCGAACTGCTCGAACACGAAGTCGCGAATCATGCAGCAATAACCGGTGATTCGGCCGCGATGGAGGAATTCGATCGAATCGTGCTGACCCAGTTCCTGTCCGCCCAGCCGAACAACTACAGCGATCGGCTTCGGAGTCTGGCTCAGAGCCTGACGTAGTCGGCGACGAAGGCAGGGCCCTGCCCGCGGAATGCTGCGGACAGGGCCCGGTCTGTGTGCGGCGCTGGATCAGGCCTTCGCGGGGTCTCCCACCGCTTCCGCGGTGATGGCTTCCGCACCGAGCACCGCGTCCGCGCCGTGCTTGGATGCACCGGTGAGGCCGACGGCGTCGAGCACGTAGGCGGTCTCACCGTGGACGGATACGTCGAGGCCGTCGTATTCGCTGTCCTGGTCGGCCCGGATGCCCATGAACTTCTTCAGTGCCACGGCGATCACCAGGGTGACGACGAAGCAGTAGGCGAGAACGGCCGCCACGGCGACACATTGGCGCCACAGCACGTCGAAGCCGCCGCCGTACAGGAGTCCCGCTGCGCCGTTGGGTGCGGCCGGATCCGCGAGGAACCCGATCAGGACGGTGCCGAGGATGCCGCCGACCAGGTGCACGCCGACGACGTCGAGCGCGTCGTCGTAGCCGAGCCGGTACTTCCAGGAGACCGCGAAGCAGCAGACCGCGCCGGCCGCGGCTCCGACGACCAGTGCGCCGAGGGGCGAGACGGCGCCGCAGGCGGGCGTGATGGCGACCAGGGCGGCGATCAGTCCGGATGCCGCGCCGAGCGACGTGGCCCGGCCTTCTCGCAGCTTCTCGACGGCCAGCCACGCGCAGATGCCTGCGCATGCCGCGGCGACGGTGTTGAGGATGACGACGGACGCGCTGTTGCCGGCGGACAGTGCCGAACCGCCGTTGAACCCGAACCAGCCGAACAGCAGGATGCCGGCGCCGAGCATGGTCAGGGGAAGGCTGTGCGGGCGCGGCGAGACGGGGAACGTCTTGCGGGCCCCGAGAACCAGGACGACGGCGAGGGCGGCAACGCCGGCATTGATGTGCACTGCCGTGCCTCCGGCGAAGTCGATGGCGCCGAGGGTGTTGGCGATCCATCCACCGATCACCGATCCGTCCTCCGAGTCGAACGCGAAGACCCAGTGGGCGACGGGGAAGTAGACGAATGTTGCCCACAGTCCGGCGAACAGCATCCACGCGCCGAACTTCATCCGGTCGGCCAGTGCGCCCGAGATGAGGGCCACGGTGATGCCGGCGAACAACAGCTGGAATCCGGAGACCAGCGCGGGTGGCAGTCCGGGTTCGGCGGGGGCGTCCAGCAGTGCACTGGAGCCGAAGAACTCGAGCGGGTCGCCCAGGAGGCCGAGGCCGCCGAGGGAATTGCCGAGCACGGCCGAGTAGCCGAACACGATCCACAGCACGCCGACGACGGCGAACGCGCCGAACGTCATCATGGCCATGTTGAGCGTGTTGCGCACGCTGACCATCCCGCCGTAGAACATGGCCAGGCCCGGCACCATCAGGCTCACCGCCGTGAAGGCCGCCAGAATCCAGGCGGTGTCGGCCGCAGCGACTGCTTCGTTCATAGTCGTCCACCTTGATCGAGGATGGCGGGACACTCGCAGTGTCCGCCGATGGGAATCAATGTCTATCGTCAGTGAACCAAAGCGCAGATTGCGAGAATAGTGCGTTGCGTGACGAATGCGTTAAGTATGGATCCAAGAAACAAAGTATCGTATTAGTAGACTTCATGAGTGAGGAGGACTGGTGACAACAGCTCGCGAGGCACGCCTCATCCGTCGCGCGGATCGTCGCGTCACCCGGTGGGCCAACGGCGCGGGGACGACCGCGGAAATCGCCACCGGTGCCGCGTCCCGGTGGCGGTTCAGCGTCGCGACGCTCGACGGGTGTTCGACGTTCTCGCCGTTCCCCGAGGTGGACCGCATCTTCACGGTGATCGGCGACCATCCGGTGTCGCTCGACTTCGGCGGTGGCCCGGCCATGATTGCCCGTCTCAGCCCGACCCCGTTCGCGGGTGAGGACGGCCCCGCCTGCGAGGCGGCCGGGGCGACCGAGGCGTTCAACGTGATGGTCCACCGGTCCACGACTGCCGCCTCGGTGGACATCGTCGAGATCGGAACGGCGCACGAGACAGCCGCGGACGGGCGGGTGGCCGTCCTCCTGCTGGTCCTGAGCGGAGGCGTCACGACGGACCTCGGGCCTCTCGAACCCGGCGACTGCCTGCTCGTCGAACAGGGGTCCGTCCACCTGTCCGGACCGGCGTCGGTCGTTCTCGCCCAGATCCTCCCCAGGTGAGCGGCAAAGCGTGCCGGGGCACACTTTGTCACTCACCTGGGGGTCACCGCGCGGTCGAGAGAATCCGGCGCAGGCGCTCGATCGCGCGTTCGGTCGCGGGACGATCCTTCGCGACGAGCTGGTGCATGATGAAGCCCTCGATCGCCGAGTACACCAGCAGGGTCAGGTCTTCGTCGGCGGTGATGCCCAGGCGGGTCAGTGCCTGGGACGTCGCCTCGATGTACGTGGCGTACAGCAGCTTCACATGTGGGTCGAGGCGGGGTGTCCGCCGCGATTCGAGCATCAGCTCGTACTGGAAGACCTGCAGGTCGGGGTCGCGGGCGACGAGGTCCGTGAGGTGCTCGACGAAATGGTCGAGTGACGACCCGTCGGCGATGTCGGCGAAGACGCTCGCGCTCTTGTCCAGCGCATACCGGAGTGCGGCGTCGACGAGGGCATCCGTCGACGCGAAACTCTGCCGGACCTCCGCGTCCGTGATGCCCGCCTCCGCGGCGACGGCCCGGACCGTCAGACCGCGCAGACCGTCGCGGGCGATCACGGAGACTGTCGCGAGGACGAGGTCGAGAGCCACCTGATCGCTGCAGGGGACTGCCCGCCGTCGCCCGTCAGCCAGCGTCACAGTTCCACATCCCCGTGGGCGGCAAGCCATCTCATTCCGGGCTCGCGGGTGCGGCTGATGCCCTTGTATTCGGCCATGTCCACCGGAAGGTCCTCGAGGACCTTGTACAGCCGTGCACCCCACTCGGGGACGGACGCGACGTCGCGGAGCGGGAGCAGGTAGGTGCGGATGAGGAACATGACGGCGCCGGAGTGGGCGAGCCGGATCAGGTGCTGCACTTCGGTTCTCAGGAACAGTCGGTCGCCGACCTCGTCGAGCGGTCCGTCGGCGAGGGTGCGACGGTCCTTCCCCCACTCCGGATAGGTCTCGGTGGACGTGTCGAGTGTGCCGTCGACGGTCAGCGTCCAGTTGGTGCGCCGGTAGCTCTGGCCGGGTTCGAGCCGCATCAGGAAGTTGTGGGCGCGGGTGATGATCTTCTCGGTGTGGATACGGGGGACGGGGCCGTGGATCTCGAGGAAGCTCATACCGACGTCGAATCCGAAGGACCAGTCCGCGGCGAACGTCACCAGTCCGGCGTCGCCCCACAATGCGCCCTCGCGCTGATCGAGGAGCACGACGTCTTCCTGGATCTGGCCGCAGATGTACACCAGCGGCGGCGCCGGCAGCGTGGTGAGGTCGCCGAACACGAAGCTGTGCGCGATACCGAGGAGGTCGTTCCGCCAGAACCAGGTGTCCCCGCGACGTTCGAGGGTCATGGTGTCGGGGTATTCGCCGGCGAGGGTGCGCATCAGGGTGAGCATGGCGTCCCACGCGGCGGGGACCATGTGCGGCAGGCACTGGTGCCGCGACGGGTCCGCGGTGAGGATGCGTTCGCGCTCGGCGAGTTCGCGGTGGTAGTGGTCGTCGATGGCGATGCGGGTGTCACCCCAGCTGCCGGCGACGGTGTCGGTGGGGTTCCCGGCGGGCTCGACGTTGGTGCTGTAGCGGTACTGGTCGCGGGGAAAGGGGAAGGGGAAACGCGCGGTACGCGAGTCGGTCGAGGTCACAGTTCCAGCTCCAATCGGTCTCCTACGGCCCGTGACACGCACGGCATGATCGAATCTCCGGACGCCTTCTCCTCGTCGGTGAGGTACAGGTCGCGGTGCTCGACCTCGCCGCCGCGGACCGACAGCCGGCATTCGCCGCACACTCCCTGGCGGCACAGGTTCGGGACGGTGATTCCCTTGTCCAGCAGGGCTTCGAGAAGGCTGGTGCCCGAGGGAACGGGGACGATCATCCCGGTGCGTCCGAGCTTGGCGGCGAACGGGTTTCCTTCGGGCAGCGGGCCCGCGCCGAATGCCTCCGAGTGCACCCGGCCGGGCGGCCAGCCGCAGTCGCGGGCCCACTCGGCGACCGCGGCGATCATCGGCGCGGGTCCGCAGGTGTAGACGTGGGTGCCGAGTGGTTGATCGGCCAGTGTCGGGACGAGGCGGTCCGCGAGTTCCCCGGGGGTGGACACCGTGACGAGCCGGTCGCCGCACAGCGCCGCCAGTTCGTCGGCGTGCGCCCCCTGACTGTCGCGGAAGGAGTAGATCACCTCGAACGACCGACCCCATTCGAGGGCGGCCCGCACGTGCGACAGGATCGGCGTGACGCCGATCCCGCCCGCGACCAGGATGTGGTGCCGGGCGTTGAGGATCGGCGCGAACGCGCTGCGCGGGCGGCTCACCCGGACGGTCTGCCCCGGCTGGAGCTCGTGGATCCAGCGCGAACCGCCGTGGCCGTTCTCGTCGAGCCGGACCGAGATCGCGTAGTGGTCCGGCTCGATCGACGGCCCCGTCAGCGAGTACGAGTTGTGCCTGCCCTCGGACCAGTTCACCGCGATATGACTGCCCGGGGTGAACGTCGGCAGGGCGCGGCCGCCCGGGTCCGCGAGCACGACGTGCCGGACACCCGGGCACAGTAGTCGGACCTCGCGCACCGTCAGGGCGAGCGCGCCGGTAACACCGTCGCCCGCAACCGTTTCGAGCACCATGGTCATGGCAGTTCCTCCGCGTCTGCTCGGTAACCCAGGTACGCGCTGTGGCGCCGGGAGAAGTGGTAGTAGACGGTCAGCTCTTCGGAACACCCCGTGCACGGCGTCTGCCCGCCCACGGCCACCGGGACGTTCGGCGACGTCGTGTGGCAGTGCGCGCAGTACACGTCGCGCACCCCGGTGTCCCCGTCGCTGATCACGGCGGCGATCTCCGCGGGCAGCGCGCCCGCGGAGATCAGGTGGGAGCGCACCGCCCCCACCGTCCGCTCGGAACCCGCCACCACGAATCGCCATCCGATGCGCGCTTCGGACAGCAGGTCGTCGAACCCGGATCCGTCGACGTTCTCGACGGCCAGCGTGCGAGTCGGTACAGGGGCGACCCGCTCGGACAGTTCGCGCAGCACCCGAGCGCCGACCGAACCGTCCGAGACGAGCACGTAGCAGGTGACGAGAGCGCCTGCCGCCAGGTCGTCGACGGCCGAGTAGTCGGACCGCCACCGTGGGACGCTCGTCGACCTCATCGAGACGGCCATCGCAGATCAGGGTGCGAAGGAACGGTGGCCGACGAAGTAGGCCAGCGCGCGGTCGGGGGTGGTGAAGCGGATGCGCGACCCCTTGGGGAAGAAGATCGCATCCTTCGCCTTCGCGACCTCGACCTGGCCGGTGTCGAGGTTCTCCAGGGTGAACTCGCCTTCGAGGACGACCTTCATCTCGTCGTACGCGTAGTAGTAGTCGAGCGGGGCGTCGGTGCGCCGGAGTTCGAAGTAGCCGGCCGACATCTCGGAGCCGTCCGGGTTGGCGAAGACGTCGTCGATGTACCCCTTGGTGCCCGGGTACTCCGCGACCGGCATCTGCGGCAGGTTCTCGTGGAATCCGGCGGTGACGCGGAACGGGACGGCGGTGGGCTTGTCGGTCGTGGTCATGGAGTCTCCTGTGAGAGGCGATGGAGGGTGCTGAAGAGCGAATCCCCTTCGTGAAACTCGGGGTAGCAACAGGAAACCACATCGCATATTTCCACGGCGTAAATCTCGTCGGTGATCCGGAAAGTGTGCAGTTCAGGACCGCATTATCCTGCCGAAGCCTCGGTTGGGAGGGAGATTTTGGTGATTCGGCCACAACATTGCCGTAACGCGATGGACATAGTAGAACTGTTTCATAGTGAACAACAGCGATTCATGACATGAAACAAACCGCTACTCAAGCCACCAGAGCCCGACCGTCCGGCCGAATGAAGGAAGCAACGTGACAGAGACAGCAAAGTTCGTGATCGTCGGTGGAGGACTCGAGGGTCTCGCCATCGCGTGGTCGCTCGCGGACCGAGGCGAGACCGACGTCCTGGTCCTCGAGCGCGACACCTTGTGCTCGGGCATGACCGGCAAGTCGTCCGGTGTGGTCCGGTGCCACTACGGGACGCCGTCGCTGGCGGCGATGTCCTGGTACGGCGTCGACATCTTCACCCGGGCCACCGAGATCTTCGGCGACGACATGGCGTTCCGTCAGTGCGGGTACGTCGTCGGCGTCGGCGAGAACAACATCGACCCACTGAAGGCGAACGTCGCGATGATGCAGGGCCTCGGCATCGACGTCGACTACATCGGCCACGACAAGATGGCCGAGCTGTGGCCGGGGCTGCACCTCGACGACTTCGCCGCCTTCGCCTACGAGCCCCTCGGTGGCCGCGGCGAGGCGTACATGGCCGGCATGGCGTTCGGCGCGTCCGCCCGTAAGCTGGGCGTCACGATCCGCCAGAGCACGCCGGTGGCGTCGCTGCTGCAGAACGCCGACGGCCGCGTCTACGGCGTGACCCTGGGTAACGGCGACGAGGTGCACGCCGAGCACGTGATCCTCGCGACCGGCCCGTGGGCGCCCGAACTCGGTGCCGGAGTCGGCGTCGACATCCCGGTGAAAGCCCAACGCGCGCAACTCGTCCTGATCGACCAGGGAGTTCCGACGCCGGAGGTGCCGGTGCTGTCGGACCTCGCCGGACTGCAGTACATCTGCCGCGAACCCAACGGCGAACTGCTCGTCGGAAACAGCGACCATGCCGCACCCGAATACATCGACCCCGACAAGTACAGCAACCGCGCGGACGACAGCACCATCGAGAAGAACATCATGAAGCTGGGCAACCGGCTGCCGGACATGCCGGACCCGCGCATCACGTCCTCGTACGTCGGGGCGTACGACGTCACCCCCGACTACAACCCGATCATCGGGCCCGCACCCGTCGACGGGCTGTTCCTGGCCACCGGGTTCTCCGGTCACGGTTTCAAGATCTCACCCGCGGTCGGGCGCCTCGTCGCCGACATGCTGCTCGACGACGGCAAGACCACCCTCCCGAACGTCGAGCCGTCCGACTTCCGCTACTCGCGCTTCGAGGAGGGCGACCTCCTCTTCAGCCTGCACCCCTACGAGGGCGCCGGCGAGATGCGCTGACCCACAGACCACCTCACCCGTAGACCACCAGTTCAGGAGCTCCCCATGGCTGTCGACACTGCTGACGCGTTCACCGCGCAGAACATCGTGACATCCCCACCGCAGACCTTGTCCGAGGTGGCCCGGGCCACCGGAACCACCTTCATCCTCGCCCTGTTCGTCACCCTGTCCGGAAAGCCGTGCGCCAAACTCGTCCCGATCGAGGCCGTCGAGCAACTTCAGGACGACGGCGTGGGCTTCGCCGGCTACGCGGCCGGCCACATGGGGCAGGAACCCAAAGACTCCGATCTCGTTGCCGTACCCGATGTCTCGTCGTTCACGCCGATCCCGTTCGTGAAGCCCGGACTCGCGATCGTGCACTGCGACCCCCACGTGGAGGGCACGCCGTGGCCGTATGCGCCGCGGGTGATCCTGAAGGAGACGCTGAAGAAGGCGGCCGACCTCGGCCTGTCCGTCAACGTCGGGGCGGAGATCGAGTACTTCCTCGTCAACCGCACCGGCGACGGTCCCCTCACCACCGCGGACACCGACGACGTCAGCCGTCAGCCGTGTTACGACGCCCGCGACGTCACCCGGATGTACGACCACCTCGCCGAGGTGTCGCAGGCCATGAACACGCTCGGGTGGGGCAACTACGCCAACGACCACGAGGACGGCAACGGGCAGTTCGAGCAGAATTTCGACTACGCCGACGCGATGACCACCTCGGACCGGGTGATCACCGCCCGGTACCTGTTGTCGGTGATCGCCGAGAAGCGGGGCATGAAGGCCACGTTCATGCCCAAGCCGTTCTCCGACCGCACCGGATCGGGCATGCACCTGCACCTGTCGCTGTGGAACGACGGCGGTTCGGTGTTCCCGGACGGTGACGACCCCAAGGGGCTCGGACTGTCCAAGACTGCGTACGCGTTCATCGCCGGCATTCTGGAGCATGCGTGCGCTCTGCAGGGCGTGATCGCCCCGACCGTCAACTCCTACAAGCGAACCGGTGCCACCTCGACCAGCAGCGGCGCCACCTGGTCGCCGCGGTACGCCACGTACGGCGGCAACGACCGCACCCACTATCTGCGGGTGCCGGACAAGAACCGGGTGGAACTGCGCGGCGGCGACGGCTCCGCCAACCCGTACCTCGCGGCCGCCACCGCGATCGCCGCCGGACTGGACGGCATCGCCCGCGACCTCGACCCCGGCACACCCGGATCCGGCGACAGCCCCAGCGACATGCTGCCGATGACGCTGCTTCACGCCATGGACGCACTGGAATCGGATCCGATCGTGACGGGCGCCCTCGACGTCGCGGGCCCCGGCGTCGCCGAGTACTTCGCGAAACTCAAGCGCGAGGAATTCTTCGCCTGGCACAACACCGTTTCCCCCTGGGAACTCGACCACTACCTGACAGCGTTCTGAACGACCTCCCGAAAGGAGACATCCATGTGTGGAATCGTCGGACTTCACCTGCGTGAGCCGTCCCTCTACCCACAACTCGGCGCCCTGCTCACCGACATGCTCGCGCAGATGTGCGACCGCGGCCCCGATTCCGCCGGCATGGCCATCTACGGCGACCGGACCTGGTCGCCGGAGGGGGAGTCGACGGTCTCACTGCTCGACTGCCCCATCGCCGCAGCGGATCTCGCCGCGACGCTGTCGTCCACCCTCGACACGACCATCACCGGACTCGACCTGGACCCGACCACGATCCTGCACGGCGTCGTCGGCGCGGAGGATCTCGCGGCGGCCGTGCGCAGCCTCGTCCCCACGGCACGGGTCATCGGCTTCGGAAACGATCTCACCGTCCTCAAGGGCGTCGGGAACCCCGTCGACCTGGCGAACCGGTTCGGGCTGCCCGCCGCCACCGGATGGCAGGGCGTCGCCCACACTCGGATGGCCACCGAATCCGCCGTCACCGCCGAGGGTTCGCACCCGTTCTCCGTCGGCCCCGACGAGTGCCTGGTGCACAACGGGTCCTTCTCGAACCACATGAGCATCAAGCACCAGCTCGAACGCGACGGCGTCGTGTTCGACAGCGCCAACGACACCGAGGTCGGGGCGCGGTTCGTCGCCAAGCAACTCGCCGAGGGCGTCGACCTGGAGAAGGCGCTGCTCATGCTCAACGAGACGTTCGACGGCTTCTACACCCTCCTCGTCTCGACCGCCGACTCGTTCGCCGTGGTCCGCGACGCCATCTCCTGCAAGCCCGCCGTCATCGCCGAGACCGACCAGTGGGTCGCGATGGCCTCCGAATACCGCGCCCTGGCGAACCTGCCCGGCGTCGAGAACGCCCGAATCTTCGAGCCCGAACCAGAAGAGGTGTACGTATGGCACCGGTAGCCACCACCGAAGCAACTGTCCTGGACCTCGCGTCGTCGAGCACCCGGGCCGTCAACGAGCGGCTCACCTCGCCGGAGGCGCCGCGGACGGTCACCGTCACCGGCCCCCAGGGTGCGCACGCCCTCGCCTGCGGCCTCGACTCGGACATCGACGTCACGATCGAGGGGCACGTCGGCTACTACTGCGCCGGCATGAACCAGCAGGCCACCGTGACCGTGACCGGCAACGCCGGCGTCGGGGTCGCCGAGAACATGATGTCGGGGACGGTGCACGTCAAGGGCGACGCGTCGCAGTCCGCCGGCGCGACCGCCCACGGCGGGTTGCTCGTGATCGACGGCAATGCCGCCGCGCGCTGCGGCATCTCGATGAAGGGCGTCGACATCGTCGTCGGCGGCAACATCGGCCACATGTCCGCGTTCATGGGCCAGGCCGGCCGGCTCGTCGTCCTCGGCGACGCCGGCGAGGCCCTCGGCGACTCGCTGTACGAGGCCCGCATCTACGTCCGCGGCACCGTCGCCTCCCTCGGCGCCGACTGCATCAAGAAGGAGATGCGCGAAGAGCACCTGACGGAACTGCGGGATCTGCTGGATCAGGCCGGTTTCGACGCCGACCCGTCCGAGTTCACCCGCTACGGCTCCGCCCGCAAGCTCTACAACTTCCACGTCGACAACGCCAGCGCCTACTAGGAGAACCGCCATGAACACCCCGAACCCGGCCCTGCGCGAATCGGCGACCTTCGACCGCGGCGTCATCTCCGAGATCCAGCGGGCCGCCGAGACCGGCATCTACGACATCCGCGGCTGGGGCGCCAAGCGAAAGCTGCCCCACTTCGACGACCTGCTGTTCCTCGGGGCGTCGATGTCGCGGTACCCGCTCGAGGGGTACCGCGAAAAGTGCGACACGGACGTCGTGCTCGGCGACCGCAATGCGAAGTTCCCACTGCACCTCGACATCCCGATCACCATCGCCGGCATGAGCTTCGGTGCGCTGTCCGGGCAGGCGAAGGAAGCCCTCGGCCGCGGCGCCAGCGAGGTCGGCACGTCCACCACCACCGGTGACGGCGGCATGACCCCGGAGGAGCGGGGACAGTCGAAGAATCTCGTCTACCAGTACCTGCCGTCGCGGTACGGGATGAACCCGGACGACCTGCGCAAGGCCGACGCCATCGAGATCGTCCTCGGGCAGGGCGCCAAGCCGGGTGGCGGCGGAATGCTGCTGGGGCAGAAGATCACCGAACGCGTCGCCGGGATGCGCACCCTCCCCATGGGGGTCGACCAGCGGTCGGCATGCAGGCACCCCGACTGGACCGGTCCCGATGACCTCGCGATCAAGATCATCGAACTGCGCGAGATCACCAACTGGGAGAAGCCGATCTACATCAAGGTCGGTGCCACCCGTACCTACTACGACGTGAAACTCGCCGTGAAGGCCGGGGCCGACGTCGTCGTCGTCGACGGCATGCAGGGCGGCACCGCCGCCACCCAGGACGTGTTCATCGAGCACGTCGGCATCCCCACTCTCGCTGCGATCCCGCAGGCGGTCCAGGCGCTGCAGGAGCTCGGCGTCCACAGGAAGGTGCAGCTCATCGTGTCCGGTGGGATCCGGAGTGGCGCCGACGTCGCGAAGGCGATGGCGCTCGGGGCGGACGCCGTCGCGATCGGCACCGCCGCCCTGATCGCGTTGGGCGACAACAGTCCCCGTTACGCGAAGCAGTACGAGGAACTCGGCTCCGCGGCCGGGTTCTACGACGACTTCCAGGCCGGCAAGGACCCCGCGGGGATCACCACCCAGGACCCGGAACTGTCGAAGAACCTCGACCCCGTCGAGGGCGGACGCCGGCTCGCCAACTACCTGCGGGTGCTCACCATGGAGGCGCAGACCCTGGCCCGCGCCTGCGGCAAGTCGCACCTGCGCAACCTCGAACCCGAGGACCTCGTCGCCCTCACTGTCGAGGCATCCGCCATGGCCCGCGTGCCCCTCGCTGGAACCACCTGGATTCCGGGCGCCCTGTAGGCGGCTTCGCCGCCCGTGCGTGCTTAAGGAGTCCAGAGACTCGTTAACCACGCACGGGCGCGAAGCGCCTATTTCTACGAGTAGAGGACCCAAAACATGACTTCGTTCGATTCGCTGTGGGCGACCATTCTCGATGTCGGTCAGCACAAGTCGACGCGCGGGTACCGCCGCTTCGCGTGGAACGACGCCGACATGACGCTGCGCGAATGGTTCGGCGACTGCGCCCGGCAGCGGGGGATGAGCGTCGAGGAAGACCGCAACGGCAACCTGTGGGCCTGGTGGATGCCCGACGGATGGTCGGGTGATCCCCGCGACAGTTTCGTCACCGGATCGCACCTCGACTCCGTGCCCGACGGCGGCGCCTACGACGGACCCCTTGGGGTCGTGTCGGCGTTCGCGGCGATCGACCTCGTGCGGGAACGGGGGATCGTGCCGACGCGTCCGGTGGCGGTCACGGCGTTCTCGGACGAGGAGGGTGCCCGGTTCGGTGTCGCCTGCGTCGGCTCGCAACTGTCCACCGGGGCGGTGACACCCGCCCGTGCCCTGGCCCTGCGGGACAGCGACGGCATCAGCCTCGGCGAGGCACTGATCTCCGCCGGCCGCGACCCGCACCATCTCGGCGAGGACCCCGACCTCGTCGACCGCGTCGGCGTGTACGTGGAACTGCACGTCGAGCAGGGGCGCGCCCTCGACCTGATCGACAGCCCCATCGCCGTGGCCTCGTCGATCTGGCCGCACGGCCGGTGGCAGTTCGTGTTCTCCGGTGAGGCCAACCACGCAGGCGCCACCCGGCTCGTCGACCGCCGCGACCCGATGCTCGCGTTCGCGTCCTCGGTCCACACCGCACGGTCCGCCGCGGCGCTGCACGAGGCGGTCGCCACGTTCGGCAAGGTTCGGGTACTTCCCAACGGTGCCAATGCCATTCCGTCGGAGGTGCGGGCGTGGCTCGACGCCCGGGCCGCCGACGAGGAGACGCTGACGAAACTGGTGCAGCAGATCACCGCCGAGGCGCAGGCCTACGCGGCCGCCGACGGCATCGGTCTCGAGGTCGACGCCGAATCGGTCACACCGATCGTCGAGTTCCCGCACGACACCCGGGAGCGACTGCGCCGGTCCCTCGCTCACCTCGGCGACATCCCCGTCCTCCCGACCGCTGCCGGTCACGACGCGGGGATCCTGTCGGCGAAGGTGCCCACCGCGATGATGTTCGTCCGCAACCCGACCGGGGTGTCGCACTCTCCCGACGAGTTCGCCGAAGCCGACGACTGCAATCGGGGCGCGGAAGCGCTGGCGGACGTGATGGCCGACTGGGTGACCGGCACCTGACCCCTAGGTGAGTGGCAAAGCGTGGCGGGGCACTCTTTGCCACTCACGTCGGGGCATACATTGAGGCTATACACAGTGTATGGATCGCTTGTACGATGCTGGTCATGAGCAATGACAAGACCACGCGCACCCGCCGCGCCCTGTATGACGACGAACACGAAGCCTTCCGCGACAGCTTCCGGTCCTTCCTGGAATCGCGAGTGGTGCCGCAATACGCGCAGTGGGAGCGCGACGGCATCGTGCCTCGCAAGGTGTTCCGCGAAGCCGGCGACCTCGGATTTCTCGGCATGGAGATTCCCGCGGAGTACGGCGGCGGCGGGGTGTCCGACTTCCGCTTCAACGCGGTGATCGCGGAGGAAATCGCCCGCACCGGCACCGTCTCGGTGGGCATCAATCTCCACAACGACATCTGTGTGCCCTACTTCCTCGCCTACGCGAATGACGAACAGCGCGCGCGCTGGCTGCCCGGGCTGGCGTCGGGTGAGCTGATCGCGGCGATCGCGATGACCGAGCCCGGCACCGGTTCGGATCTTGCAGGTATCGGCACCACAGCCGCCCTCGACGGCGACCACTATGTCCTGAACGGCAGTAAGACGTTCATCTCCAACGGCCACAACGCCGACCTGGTCATCGTCGCGGCCCGCACCGAGCGGGACACGGACCGGCACGGTGGCCTGTCGCTGATCGTCGTCGAGCGGGACACTCCCGGCTTTGAGCGGGGCCGCAACCTCGAGAAGATCGGCATGCACGCGCAGGACACCGCGGAGTTGTTCTTCGACAACGCGCGTGTTCCCGCGGCGAACCTGCTCGGCACGCCCGGTAGCGGCTTCCGGTCGCTGGTCTCCAATCTGGCGCAGGAACGGATGACGATCGCCGTGGCGAGCGTGGCGTCCGCAGCGCAGGCCCTGGAGTGGGCGATCGAATACGTGCAGGAACGACGCGTGTTCGGGCGCGCCGTGGGCAGCTACCAGAACACCCGGTTCGTGCTCGCGAGCATCAAGACCGAGGTCGAGGTGATGCAGGCGTTCGTCGACAGCTGCGTCGCCGAACTCGTCGCCGGCACCTTGACGCCCGAACGCGCGGCGATGGCCAAGCTCGCGGCATCCGAACTGCAGGGCACTGCCACGGACCGCTGCCTGCAACTGTTCGGCGGCTACGGCTACATGACCGAGTACCCCATCGCCCGCGCGTACGTCGATGCCCGGATCGGACGCATCTACGGCGGCACGAGCGAGGTCATGCGGGAAATCATCGGCCGATCGATGGGCCTGTGACCGTGAAGCGCACCATTTTCGAGCCCGAACACGAGCAGTTCCGTCAGTCCGTCCGCGCCTTCCTGATCAAGGAGGCGGTGCCCCACTCGGACGAGTGGGAAGAGGCGGGCATGGTCGACCGCGACTTCTGGCGCCGGGCGGCGGCGCAGGGTCTGGTGGGATTCGCCGCACCCGAGGAATTCGGGGGCGGCGGCCTGCGCGACTTCCGGTTCAACGCGGTACTGAACGAGGAGGTCGTCCGGACCGGCACGGTGGGTGACGGGTTCTCGCTCACCAACGACATCGTCCTCCCGTACTTCCTCGACCTCGCCGACGAGGGGCAGCAGAAACGCTGGCTGCCCGACATCGTGAGCGGTGAGCGCACGATCGCCGTCTCGATGTCCGAGCCGGGCACCGGATCGGATCTGCGCGCGATCAAGACGACCGCGCGCCGGGACGGATCCGGTTGGCGGATCACGGGATCGAAGACGTTCGTGACCAGCGGCATGCAGGCCGACCTCGTGATCGTCGCCGCCCGGATCCCCGACGAGGACGGCGGCGGCTTCGGCCTGTTCGTCGTCGAGACCGGACAGGAGGGTTTCGAACGCGGACGCAAGCTGTCGAAGATCGGACGCAAGGCGCAGGACACGGCCGAACTGTTCTTCCAGAACGTGGAGGTGCAGCCGGAGAACGTGCTCGGCGAGCCGGGCAAGGGTCTGCGCTATCTGATGGCGAACCTCGCGCAGGAGCGGCTGTCGATGGCCGTCGTCGCCGTGGCGAGCGCCGAGCACGCCCTCGACCTCGCGCTGTCGTACGCGAAGGAGCGGCGGGCCTTCGGCAGTCCGATCGGGAGTTTCCAGGCGAACCGGTTCACGTTGGCCGAGCTGTCGACGAAGGTCCAGATCGCCCGCGTCTTCCTCGACCGCTGCCTCGAGGCGCACGGGAACGGTGAGCTCACCGCGGCGGATGCGGCGGGCGCCAAGTTCTGGACCACGGAACTCGAATTCGAGGCCCTGGACACGTGCCTGCAATTGCACGGCGGATACGGCTACATGGAGGAGTACGAGGTGGCCCGGCGGTGGCGGGATTCCCGGGTCCAGCAGATCTACGGCGGCACCAACCAGATCATGCGCGAGATCGTGGGTCGCTCACTGGGCTTGTGACGGGCAACGGAAGGGCGGGCCGGGAAACACTGTTCCCGGCCCGCCCCTTCGTGATTGTGAAAATTATTCTGCGGCAGCACCACTGCTGACAAGCTCGTCGATCTCGGCGGGGTCGTACCCGGCGTCGGCGAGGATCTGACGCGTGTCGGCACCGGGCTTGCGCGGCGGTCCCGGCTTGGTGGCGGGCGCACCGTCGAAGCGGGGAGCCGGAGCGGCCTGCACGACGCCGTCGACCTCGACGAACGTCCCGCGCGCGACGTGATGCGGATGTGCCGCTGCCTCGGCGAGGGTCAGGACGGGGGCGTAGCAGGTGTTGCGTCCGAGCAGCAGGTCGTCGAGTTCGGACCTGTCGAACGTGGCGATCCGCCGCCCGAGTACGACGCGGAACTCGTCCCACCGTCCGGTGTCGAACTGGTTGTGGCGCAAATCGTCCGGAAGATCCAGTGCGTCGCACAGATCCTGCCAGAACTGGTTCTCGATGGCCCCGATGCTCACCCACTGATCGTCCCGGGTGCGGTACACGTCGTAGAAGAACGCACCGGTATCGAGGAGGTGGGTTCCGCGGTTCTCGCTGAACGTCCCCTCGCCGCGGAGTCCGTGGAACATCGCCATCAGCGCCGACGCGCCGTCGATCATCGCCGCGTCGACGACGCGCCCCACGCCCGTGGACCGCGCCGACATGATCCCGGCGAGCATGCCCACGGTGAGAAGCATTCCGCCGCCGCCGAAATCGCCCACCAGGTTGAGCGGCGGGACCGGTGCCTCGTCGCGGCGGCCGATCGCGTGCAGTGCCCCGGTGAGCGCGATGTAGTTGATGTCGTGCCCGGGCATCGACGCCAGCGGGCCGTCCTGCCCCCAGCCGGTCATCCGGCCGTATACCAACGCGGGGTTGACCGCCATGCAGTCGGAGGGGCCGACACCGAGGCGTTCGGCCACACCGGGACGAAACGTCTCGATGACTCCGTCCGCGCTCGCGCAGAGCCTGCGCACGATCTCGGCCCCACCGGACGACTTGAGGTCCACCGCGATCGACCGGCGGCTGCGAAACATCACCCCGTGACCGCTTGCGGACCAGGGGTTTCCGCCCGGACGGTCGACGCAGATCACCTCCGCGCCCAGGTCGGCGAGCATCATTCCGGCGAACGGTCCCGGGCCGATTCCGGCGAGTTCGACGATGCGGACACCGGCGAGGGGAGCGGTGGTCGTATCCGTCACGTCAGCCCGCCTTCGCGACGACGGGCATGCCGCCCTTGTTGGCGGCGGCGTCGGCTCCCACCTCGTCGGGGTTCGCGACCGCCTTCGCCTTCTCCGACTCGGGGACTGCGATGGCGGCGTTGAACTGCTTCAGGATCCGGAAGGTGGCGGCCTCGTCGTCGTGCGGCAGAATTCGCCCGACCCGGTTGGACAGTGTCAGAAGCGGTTTCACGGCAGGGAGCACGAAACGCCAGGGCGTGGGCTCGACGTGGAGATCTTTGATGACACTGGCGGGCAGCCAGGTCGACAACATGCCGTAGGCGAGCTTGAGGCGACGGTCGGTGGTCATGAACTTCGCGACGGGAGCGGGCAGCACCTCCACGTCGCCCGGAGGATTCTCGACGCTGAACTTGATGACGGAGTGCACGACGTCGCGGCACAGGTCGTCGGCGGGCTGTTCGACGAGGGTGTGGAAGTCCGTTTTCCTGCGCGCGTCGTCGTAGCCGGTGTGCAGGATGTCCTCGGGCACGCCGATCACCCAGCCGACGTAGCGGCTGAGGGCGAAGATGTCTTCGATCTCCCTGTCGGTGAAACGGATTCCGGAACTGTGCACCGCATCGATGAACTTGACCCCGAATTGACCGGCCTGGGTGACCATCCCGTCGAGATTGTTGATGGGGATGCCCCAGTTGGCCCAGTCCCAGGCGTCCGACCGGCTCAGACCGTGACGGACCGCCGCGTGGATCATCCGGACCTTGGCGGTGAGCCGGAACCCCTCCTCGAAGCGGCCCATGCCGCCGGGAGTGTAGGCGGCGACGACGTAGCGGAAGCTCTCCACGAGACGGGTGCCGACGTGGTCGGCCTTGCGCATCCGGCCGCTGAAGAGGACCGGGCGGGTGGCGCTGTACATCGAGAAGCCGCCGGCGATGGTGGCCCAGGCGAGGATGGGCGGGACGATCGGCCCGGCACGCCAGAACGCGACGGCACCGCGGTAGAGCTGGTCGAAGTCGACCCAGTCGGGGATGTGGTCGAGCTGACGGAACAGCTCCACTATGCCGGCAGGCGGGTTGTCCAGCGCATCGATTCCGTGCTCGAGCGCGATGTCGAACGTGCGCCAGTTGGCGCCCGTGGACTTGTCGCGGAAGTCGAGCATGGCCCGGTACGCGGCGTCGTCGGCGAGAAGTGCGTGATCGGTCAGTTTCTCCGCGAACTCCCGGCCGTACATGGCGATTGCCGTGTCCCGGTTGTTGATCCGGCCGAGATCGATGCCGCGGGGCAGCCCCTCGGGAACGTCGAGGGAACCCTCGCGTCGTGGTGTCTCGGTGGTGGCAGTCATCCCTACTCCTCACGTCTGAGCCGTGTATTCGGCCGAACAGGTGGTCGGGCAGTTCTGCCCCGGCCCATTCCTGTGACCTCCGTTACAAGCAGCGTAGGGCAAACTGAACACCTTGTCTACACGCACTGTATGGTGTTCTTATCCAGTTGCCCTGTGAACTCGGAGCCGAACTCGTTCGCAGGTGGTCATGACAACCCGAGAAACGAGGCGCACAGTAATGACACGACACCTGGTCGAGCCCGCCACCACCAGTCAGGAAGTCCTGGACACACTCATGGCGAGTCGGTGGAGTTGCCGTGGCTACCTGCCGGACCCCGTGCCGAGGCAGGTGATCACAGCGATCCTCGAGACCGCCCGGCAAGCACCCTCGTGGTGCAACACCCAGCCGTGGCACCTCCACATCGCAGACGCCGACGCGACCAACCGCTTCCGCGCTGCGCTCACCGAACACGTCGGGCAGGCGCCCGCCGAGAACCCGGACATCCCGTTCCCGGAGGCATACGAGGGGGTCTACCAAGAGCGCAGGCGTGCCAGTGGGTGGCAGCTGTACGAAAGTGTGGGCATCGCCAAGGGGGATCGGGTCGCCTCCGCCCGGCAGATGATGCGCAACTTCGAGCTGTTCGACGCGCCTCACGTCGCCGTCGTCACCACCGAGGCCAAGCTCGGGACGTACGGCGCCGTCGACTGCGGGGTCTTCGTGAACAGCTTCCTGCTGGCGGCGCACAGCCACGGTGTCGGCACGATCCCGCAGGCCGCGCTCGCCAGCCAGGCGCCCTTCATCCGCGAGTTCTTCGGCATCCCCGACGATCGGCTGGTGCTGCTCGGGATCTCGTTCGGATACCCCGACGTCGACCATCCGATCAACTCCTACCGGACGGAGCGGCAGTCGAGCGACGACGTCGTGACCTGGCTGGAGAGCTGAGCGGGTCAGAGAATGCGCCGCGCCTTCATCTCGGGAAAGACGTCCGCGATACGCACGACGTCACCCGTGGTGGGGGCGTGGATCATCTGGCCGTTGCCGATGTAGATGGCGACGTGCCCGGGACCCCCGGACTGCCAGTTGCCGAACAGCAGGTCGCCCGGCCGGGCCTGGTCCATCGGAATCTCCTGCCCGATGTTCCACTGGGTCTCGGACGTGCGGGGCAGGGTGATGCCGGTGGCGGCGTGGACCGCGAACGACGTCAGTCCCGAGCAGTCGAAGCCGCCACCCGACGGACCGTCGACGTTGCCGCCGCCCCACACGTAGGGCAGGCCGAGGTAGCGGATCGCCGATTCGACCACCCGCCCGCCGACGCCGTCGGCCAGGGGCAGTCCGATGAGCGGCGCGAGCAGTTCGGCGAAGGACGGCTCGCTGCCCCGGATCTTCGCCACATACGGTTTGGTCTGGTTCTCGTAGTCCGGGCTGCCGGAAGGCATTCCACCGGATCGCAGGACGGCACTGGACCCGGCGTTGTATGCCGCGATGGTGAGGTCGAGCGAGTCTCCGGACACCCGGCCCTGCTGTTTCCAGGCGTCGATCTGTTCGTACATGTCGCACAGCATATTTCCGGACGCCATCACGGGATCGGCGATTCCGAGCACGTCCGCCGCGCCGTCCTCGTCGGCGTCCTTGCCGTAGATCGCCCAGGTACCGGGCATGAACTGTCCGGGACCGAGCGCGCCGGACGGGGACACCGGCGCGGTGGGCCCGTACCGGAACCCGTTCTCCGCCGCATACAGCGCGGCCAATGTCGAGGGCTTGATTCCGTCGCAGATCGCCCCGGCCTTGCGCAGCCACGGCGCGAACAGTGCGATCGCGCCGACCGGGGCCAGCGACGCGCGGGGAAAGGCCGCCGGAACCGGTTGCAGCACAGTGCTGGTGCCTGCCGAGGACTCACCGTCGTGGACGGGCGGACTGGACAGGAACACCGGTGCCGGTGGCTCCGGTTCCGGCGCCGACTGCGGCGCGACCGGCTCGGCGGGCGTCTGCGGCCCGGGTTCGGGCGCCGACGGTGCCAGGGCGCCTGCCGGCAGGTGCGGTTCCAGCGCCGCAGCCGCGGCGGCGGTGACGTCGTCCACCGCCTGCTGCGCGGGTGCGCGCACCGGTTCGGGCAGTGCCGCGATCACGTCGGACACCTGCTGGTCGACGGCCGGCGCCGGGTACGACTCGAGAATCTGCGTTGCCTGATCCTCGACCTCCGGTGGCGCGTCCATGCCCTGGACGAACGCACCGGCCGCCGCGACCACGGCGACGATCAGCGTCGACGGATCAACGGACATCGGCGGCACCTTCCAGCGGCGCGGTGGATTCTTCGTAGAACCAGCCGCCGGACGTCTGGTCGAGGCTTTCCTGAATGGCGATCTGTGCGCTCTCGGGCAACGTGTGCATGATGTGCCGGACCCGTTCCTGCCGGCGGGCCACGGCCTGCCGGAACGGCATCCCCGGCGTCGCCTTCA
>NZ_JARJBD010000426.1:0-395 GCF_029269925.1 Rhodococcus sp. T2V | reverse complement strand
AAAGCATGAAAAAACTGGCGCAGTATAGCATGGAAGATGCGCGTGCGACCTATGAACTGGGTAAAGAATTTTTCCCGATGGAAGCGGAACTGGCGAAACTGATTGGTCAGAGCGTGTGGGATGTTAGCCGTAGCAGCACCGGTAATCTGGTGGAATGGTATCTGCTGCGCGTTGCGTATGCGCGTAATGAACTGGCGCCGAACAAACCGGACGAAGAAGAATACAAACGTCGTCTGCGTACCACCTATCTGGGCGGCTATGTGAAAGAACCGGAAAAAGGCCTGTGGGAAAACATCATCTACCTGGATTTCCGTAGCCTGTATCCGAGCATTATCGTGATCCATAACGTTAGCCCGGATACCCTGGAAAAAGAAGGCTGCAAAAACTATGATGTT
>NZ_JARJBD010000425.1:0-406 GCF_029269925.1 Rhodococcus sp. T2V | reverse complement strand
GCAACGCGATCGACAACCCGACCTGGCCGTCCTGGACCCCAACCGCTCTCCGCACGAACAGCTAGCCTCCGGTGGGACCTGCACCGGAACACCCGCCGCAACCAGATCGTCACCAATGCACCGGTCCGCCTCCCCCACCCGGTCCCCGATGCTCGACCAGGAATGACGTCGCAGTGGAACCGGTCGAGCAACTCGTCGGGAGATTCCCAGAGCGAGGTGCGCCCCGACGCACTAAACTTTGCGCACCACTGCAGCAGGTGAATTCCACATCTGATGGGAAGATCGGCGAGCGACTAACTCCCGAGACCGCGTTATCGAGCGGTTCTCGGTATACGTCGCCCCGCCTAGCGACTACTGATATTTCGGTAATAGGGCGTGTCGATACACGTGATTCGCGCCGCGCTGC
>NZ_JARJBD010000424.1:0-409 GCF_029269925.1 Rhodococcus sp. T2V | reverse complement strand
ATACGAAGGCTTTTACCTGCGCGGTTTCTTCGTGACCAAAAAACGCTATGCGGTGATCGATGAAGAAGGCCGTATTACCACCCGCGGTCTGGAAGTTGTTCGTCGCGATTGGAGCGAAATTGCGAAAGAAACCCAGGCGAAAGTTCTGGAAGCGATCCTGAAAGAAGGCAGCGTGGAAAAAGCGGTTGAAGTTGTTCGCGATGTTGTTGAAAAAATCGCGAAATACCGTGTGCCGCTGGAAAAACTGGTGATCCACGAACAGATTACCCGCGATCTGAAAGATTACAAAGCGATCGGTCCGCATGTTGCGATTGCGAAACGTCTGGCGGCGCGTGGTATCAAAGTTAAACCGGGCACCATCATCAGCTATATCGTGCTGAAAGGCAGCGGCAAAATCAGCGATCGTGTG
>NZ_JARJBD010000423.1:0-409 GCF_029269925.1 Rhodococcus sp. T2V | reverse complement strand
GTCCGAAATGCGCGAGACCGGTTCCCTCCGAGCCGATCTCACGCCCGATGTCCTCACGGCGATACCGTTGATGGCGCAGCGCTGTGATCAACGCGGATCGGGCCACCCCGATCGCGCCGCCCACCGTGGTTGCGCCGATGCCCTCCAGCCGCAGCGGAAGCACGTTCGACACCGAACCACCCGCCGCCCGGAGCCGGGCCGAGGTGCGTGCCGACACCGGCAGCGACAGGACGACATCGTCGACACCGGCCATCCGGGCAAGATACGCCGCGAACGCGGCCACGATCAGCGCCGTCGGATTGCGCCCGCGCCCGTGCGCCTGCGGCGACGGCTCCAGCGGAACGGAATCACCGGCCACCCGAACCGTGGCACCCGGTGGCGCAGTCAGCCGCGGGGCGAGGCCGACCAC
>NZ_JARJBD010000422.1:0-423 GCF_029269925.1 Rhodococcus sp. T2V | reverse complement strand
GTTCATGTGTGGTTCAGGTCACAAAAGTGTCTCGCCGGTTCTGTTCTACCGCACCACCGCAGCCCGCGCCACCGCTCGGATGCTCACTTCTACCTGGACGTTTGTGTGAGGGTCCGGAACGTTGGTGTCGAGGAGCCGGTGCGGGGGTGTGTGCTAGAACTGGTCAGGCATCGAGTGACATGACTCACAGTGTTCGTCTCGCGGGTTCGGTCGGCACCCCGGCGGATCCCGGTCGATGCACGAGAGCGAAGGGACCACCCCGCATGATCGAGGACATCACCGAACCACCGCTCACCCCGGTTCCCGGCCCGACGCGGCTGATTCCCCGCCGACGCCCGGACGGTCGCGAACTCCTCGCCACCGCGAAGGGAATCCTGATCGCCGCCCGCGGCTGCAGCGACGCCCAGGCGTTCGACGAACTCC
>NZ_JARJBD010000421.1:0-428 GCF_029269925.1 Rhodococcus sp. T2V | reverse complement strand
GTTCACCCGCTTCGAGGGCACCGTCCTCGCCTTCGAAACCGGAAACATCACCGCGACGACGCGCACGGGCTGGTCGGAGCTCACGATCGGCCGCGCCCGACTGTTCGCCGGCACGGACGGTCTCGACGGGTTCGACGATCCCACCGGTTCCCCGTGGAGCGGCTCTGCCGACGATTGTTACCTCCTCATCGACATCGCCTCGCTCAGCGGCCACCGCACCACCCCGCTCCGCCCCACCGGTGACCACCGCTGACGACTTCGGCGCCGCGCGGGGGATGGGCTGAGACGAGCGGCGTCGACCTCGAGATGAAGGCAGGCGCCGGACAGACACTCAAGAGCCGCAGGTAATCAGCCAGTTCCGGTGCCAACGGCTGGCCGGTCGGCTTACGGTGAGCGTTGTCGGCGACCGCCGTGAATTCATCCCGAGG
>NZ_JARJBD010000420.1:0-433 GCF_029269925.1 Rhodococcus sp. T2V | reverse complement strand
ACACCGCCACACAACTCCGCAACCTCCCCCAACCCCACATCACCCTCAACTACCTAGGCCGGATCGAGTACTCGACGTCAGGTTCGGAGACGGGCTGGACGCCCGTGACGGATGTGGACCTCGGCCGGCACACCGACTCGGACCTTGCCGTCGCCGCCGTTCTGACAATCGATGCCGCGACGGTCGTCACGGACGGCACTGCACGACTGACGGCGACGTGGTCCTACCCTGTCGGTGTGCTCGCGGCGTCCGACGTCGACGACCTCGCCGACCTCTGGACCAGCGCCCTCACCGCCCTCGCCGACCACACCAGCCGACCCGGCGCCGGCCGCCTCACCCCCAGCGACCTCGACCTCGTCCACCTCGACCAACCCACACTCGACACACTCCACCACGACTACCCCACCCTGACCGACGTCTGGCCCCTCACCCC
>NZ_JARJBD010000419.1:0-433 GCF_029269925.1 Rhodococcus sp. T2V | reverse complement strand
CGATCGCCCAGGAAGTCGTGGGCCTGAGCTGACCGGATCGACCGTCGCCGACCTCGGTGGAGCAGCGCCGCTTCACGAGGTCGGCGACCTCCGGTGGGCGACCCCGTCGTGAACGGTGGGAGAAGGCGAAGGCGACCTGCAGTAACGACCTGGCCGCACCCCACTATCCATTCCGTCGCGCCCGAGCCGAGGACCGCAGCCCTGGCTGGGTTGGGACACCTGATCGACTTCTGGGGAGATCGAGCATGCCTTTTCGTGCCGCTCATTGACATGCCTCGTCCCGCCGAGTCGGAGAAGGGATGTTTGTCGCGCCCGCACGGGGCTCGATAACGCTGCGGCGCTTCTACGCTGGGAAGACCACGACCAGCGGCGGGAGAGGGATCATGAGTTACGAAGCGATCTACGACGGGGTCCGTTATCCGCTCGCCGATGC
>NZ_JARJBD010000418.1:0-437 GCF_029269925.1 Rhodococcus sp. T2V | reverse complement strand
ACCCTCCCGCCCAAGAAGCATGGGAACATCCCGCTATGAGCGTCGGCGAATCATTCGGCACCTTGACCGCGGAGTTGGTCGTCGACGAGGTGCTCGACGAGATCGCGCTGGGCTCCGGCATCGCCGAAGAGTCGCCGGCGGCACCGGCCGTGACGTTCTCGGGCAACCCGAGCGACACGGACATCGCCGCGGTGCTCGCAGTGTTCGCTGCGATCGCCTCGTCCGGTTCCGCGGCGGAAACGCCCGCGTCCGATGACGATTCGTGGGGCACCCCCGCCCTCATTCTGCGTCGGCAAGTAGCCGCCGCTGCCGTCCTGGTCAACGCAGGCTACTGAAACTGTAGAAAAGGGAAGACATTTCGATGAGTAGTGCACGTATTTCCAAGGTGCTCGTCGCGAACCGCGGTGAGATCGCAGTGCGGGTGATCCGGGCCGCCG
>NZ_JARJBD010000042.1:0-82064 GCF_029269925.1 Rhodococcus sp. T2V | reverse complement strand
GGCACATCATGCACACGTTGCCGGAGAACGCGCAGATCGCGATCCAGGAAAGCCTTGGAGCGGACCGCGTCGTCGACGAGTGGAGTCCGGGCGACGCAGACACGGACCGAATGTACTTCGAGGCGGCGGGATTCGACGCGGGAGTTGCGAAGTGACAAGTGTGAAGGTCCCGATCGCAGTGCACGCCGCGCCGATCGAGCCGGTCGCAACGGAGAAGCGACGGCGGCCGCGTCTGTCGATCGCCGCGGTGGGGAAATACCTGAAGGACACGCCCCTTCGCAGCCTCGCGACTTTGGGGCGATCCGGTGAGCTCGCCGTGAACATCCTGAAATACACGGTATCCGACACGATCGCCCTGCGGTTGCCCCTCGAAGAGGTGGCCACGCAGATGTGGAAACTTCTCAAGGTCACCGCACTTCCCGCGCTGCTGATGGCGGTGCCGATCGGTGCCGAGGTCTCGGTGCAGGTCGGTGGAATCATGAACCAGGTCGGCGCGAACTCGCTGGCAGGAGCCGCGAGTGGGCTGGGCGTGGTGGGCCAGGGGGCGCCGATGGCGGCGGGACTGCTGATGAGCGGTGCGGCCGCATCGGCGATCGCCTCCGATCTCGGTGCCCGCGCAATCCGCGAGGAGATCGAAGCGGTCCGGGTCATGGGAATCGACCCGGTCCAGCGACTGGTCGTTCCGCGGTTCATCGCGATGGTCGCCATCGCACCGATGCTGTGCATCGTCATCGTCGCGGCGGGTGTGGCGGCGGGGCTGGTGATTTCGGCGAATGTCAACGATGTGGTGCCCGGCAGTTTCTGGCAATCGTTCGGCTCGTTCGCGACACCGACCGATCTGGTCTTCTCCGTGCTCAAGTCGGTGATCTTCGCGGCGCTCGTCGTGTTGATCGCCAGCCTGCGAGGTCTCGAAGCGAAGGGCGGCCCAAAAGGCGTGGCCAACGCGGTCAATGCGTCGGTGGTACTCAGTGTCTTCTGCATCTTCATGACCAATCTCGTGGTCAGTCAGATCCAGATGATGTTCTTTCCGGCCCGGTTGGCGTGACATGAACACACACTCCACGCGTCGCAGGGGACCTGTCGGCGGGGTTCTGCTGCAACCGATTCGCTCGGTGGGTCGCGCTGCGACGTCGGTGATCGAAGAAATCGGTCAGGTGACGGTCTTCACCGTCAAGACGGTCGCATTGCTGCCCACAACGCTGCGGCACTACCGCAAGCAGACGATGACGACCATGAACAACATGGCGTGGGGGAACGGATCCCTCGTCGTCGACGGCGGTGTCGTCAGCCTGATGTTCTTCCTCGGACTGGCCGTCGGCGCCGTGGTCGCGATCCAGGCGTTCATGGCCTTCGATCTGCTGGGATTCGGCGCGTTGACCGGGATCATCGGATCGTTCGGCAATGTCCGGGTCATCGCCCCGATCATCACCGGAATTGGATTCGCCGCGCAGGCAGGCTGCCGGATGACCGCCGAGATCGGCTCGATGCGCATCTCCGAGGAGATCGACGCCACCGAATCGATGGGATTGCAGGCCATTCCGTTCGTGGTCGGGACGCGGCTGATCGGAAGCATGCTCATCGTGATTCCCGGGTATCTGATGGCGCTCGTGGTCAGTTTCTTCACCGGAGGGTTGATCATCAAGACGTTTCACCGCCAGCCTGCGGGTACCTACGATCACTACTTCAGCCAATTTCTCAGTGTTCCCGACCTCGTGGCGTCGCTGGTCAAAGCAGTCGTCTTCTGTGCCGTCGTCACCATGATCCACTGCTACTACGGATACTTCGCGGGTGGTGGGCCCGCGGGGGTGGGCGCGGCGTCCGGGCGGGCGATCCGGGCGAGCCTCGTCGCGATCGTCGTCCTGAATTTCTGTATGACTGTGGCGATCTGGGGCCTCAGTCCCGAACTGGTGTTCAAAGGATGAGTCAATGAGCAGAGCGAGGAGTCAGGACTTCCTGAGAGGGGTTCCCGGCCGTCAGAGCCGAGTGCTGCACGGGGCGGGGCTGGGGGTCGTCGTGACGACCTGCGCAGTGATCGCTGCAGTCTGGGCATACCCGAGCGGCGCGGACACGGAAGGGTTGCCGATCAGCATCGACGTCCCCTACGTGGGCCCGGGCGTCGACTCCGGTACGAAGGTGATCCTGCGGGGCGGTGAGGTCGGTGTCGTCACCGGATTGGAACGGACGGGCGCGGACTCCGTCCGCATGGACCTCCAGCTGGATCCCGATCAGATCGGCGGCCTGACCGATGCCTTCGATGTCGACTTCCGGCCGCAGAACTACTTCGGATCCACCGCCGTCAATCTGGTCGGCAGGCCCGGCGGTTCCGGTCTGGAGGCACACCGCACCCTGGACCGCACGCCCACAGGAGATTTCACGATGTCGACCATGATCGAGAAGGGTTCGCTGGCCGTCGACGGCACCCTGACGGACTCGATGATCACCAGCTTGGACAAGGTTGTCCGGTACACCGACGGCCTGACACCGATGTTCGATGCGGCACTCGTGCTCGGCGACCGGGTCGCGCAGACTCAGCAGGCACTTCCGGCCGACCTGCTCGGGCGTGTCAACGACGTCCTCGACGTGTTCCCGGCGTTCAATCGACAGGCGATCGATTCGCTGACCCACATCTACAACAGCACCTACAACCAGCGACCCGACGGTTCGGTAGGGGTCGACGACCCGTTCATGGACGAGACGGACGCCGGTCTGACCCTGGCGGCCGGACAATTGTTCGGACAGGCCGGGCAGTTGCTGAAATCTCACGGTGACGAACTGGTACCGGTCACCGAGGTGGTTTCGGAACTCGCCGGCGTGGTGCCGCACCTCTACGACGGTGGGGCGCGCCCCGAGCGACTGCGCACCGCCGTCGAGCGGCTGGACTCGGCGTTCGAGGACAGCGGCGACGGGCAGCGGCTCAATCTCCGGATCGTCCTGGACGATCTGCCCGCACTGGCGGCCCCGCTCGCGTTGACCGGTGCCCCGCCGTCCGAGGACGGGGCCGGCCGATGAGCAACCGAACCAGGTACATCGTCACCCTCGTCAAGCTCGCCGTCGCGGCCGCGGTCTCCGTGGTCCTCTTCATCATCGTGATCAGCGCGATGAAGAGCCCGGTGACAAATGAGACAAACAGCTACACAGCGGAATTCACCGATGTCTCCGGGCTCGGTGCACATGGGGACATCCGAACGAAGGGGGTCCGGATCGGCAAGGTCGAATCGGTCGGACTGATCCGGGACGGCGGGCGGAGTCTCGCGGAAGTGCACTTCACGATGGAGAAGCCGTATCAGCTCACCTCCGACACGATCCTCGCGGTGAAGTACCAGAACCTCACCGGCGTTCGCTACATCGACGCCGAATTCCCCGAGAATCCGGGCGAAACAGTCGATCGACTGCCTGCCGACAAGACGCGGGCCTCGTTCGACATCACCGAGTTGTTCAACGGACTGCAACCGGTACTCGCGACCATGAGCACCGACGACATCAACACCTTCACCGAGAACGCGATCTCGCTTCTGCAAGGAGACGGAAACGGACTGTCACCGATGCTCGAAGACGCACAGAAACTCGCCGGCCTCGCCCACGACCGCGAACAGGTCATCTCGACCCTCACCGGCAATCTCGCACGGATCTCCGACAGCATGGGAGGGCGGTCGCCCGAGGTCGTCGAGTTCCTGCGCTCGGTGAGTTTCCCGATCGCGAAGGCGATGACGGTTATCGACGAGTTCCCGAAGACGGCTGCGTTCGGCCCCGAATTCCTCACACCGATCACACGGTTGATCGATGCTCTCGGTCTGCAACCGGGAATGGACGTCGAGCAGATGCTCTCCGACGCATTCGCATCGGTGCCGGACACCGCGGAAGCGTTGCGACTGCTTCCGGTCGCCTTCGCCGGACTGCAGGTTCCGCAGACCGCCGGGGCAGGCCCGGGCGGTATCCAGTGCACGAACGGTGTGGCGCAGCTACCCACCGACGTCGAGGTTCTGCTGAGAGGGAGTGAGGTCGTCGTATGCAACCCGTGACGAAGAACCGTGCCCAGCGTATCGGCGGGGTGCTGGGCCGGGCGCGGGCGCTGGTCGGCAGGGAGGTCGCGTTCGGCGCGGGCATCGTTCTCCTGGTGGTCTTCGCGCTCGTGACCACCGCCGTCCTCTACGCGAACCCACCGGGACGGATGTCGTTCTCGTTCCGTACCGACGACGCCTCCTCGATCGACATCGGCCAGGACGTCCGGGTGGCGGGCATCGGCGTGGGAACCGTCACGGGCGTGTCGATCGAGCCGGACGCGGTACTGGTGACGGCCGAGATCGACGACGCGGTACCGGTCGGCTCGGACTCCCGGGTGGAGGTGCGCATGCTCACCCCGGTCGGGGGGTACGCGATCACCCTCGTCCCTCTCGGCGTTCTGCCGCTCGGGGACACCCCGCTGCCCGTCGAGCAGGTCAGTGTTCCGTATTCGATCGGCGATGTCCTCCAGGCCGCGCCGCACACGACCGACAACGTCGAGGGCGGCACCGTCGACGCGAACCTCGACGAGATGGCCCGGGCGCTCGAGGAGAACCCGACGTCGATCGCGTCGATGATCTCGGGCCTGACCAGCATCGCCCGCGTGATGGATCAACAGCGTGCGCAGGTCCGCACGATCGCCGACCTCGCCGCGGAGTATCTCCAGAGTTTCGAGGCCGATCAGGGCATGGTGTTCGACCTGATCCGCGAGATCGACGTGGTTCTCTCGACGTACAACACCACCCACGCCGGATTCAACGAGGCGTATTCCCTGCTCGGCAACGTCCTGATGACGATTCAGCCGTTCGAGGCGTTCTATCTCGACCACAAGACGGAGGTACTCGACGCTGTGAACCACGCGAAGGGTGTGATCGACGAGTTCCGGACGTCGATGGGCCCGGCCATCGACAATCTTCAGTCGTTGCGCACTCAGCTTGCCGAATGGCTGACGCCCGAAGGAATGGCCGCGATCAAGGGCGGCACACTCATGGCCTCGGACTTCTGTGTCCCCGTTCCCGGACGGACGTGCTGAGATGTCCGGGAAATCACGCGTGATCGTCAAGGTGCTGGCCGTCGTGTGCGCGGCCGCCGCCGTCTGTGGCGCCGGTGTGGCGGTCGCGACGACGGGGGAGCCGGCAGACCGGTCGGCGTTCTGCGCGCTCATGCCCGACGCCATCGGACTCTACGCCGGCAACCCGGTCACCCAGATGGGTTACGAGGTGGGCCGTGTCGAAGGTATCGAGCCGCAGGGCGACCACGTGCAGGTCACCTTCTCGCTCGCGAGTGGCCGGTCCTATCCGTTCGATGTCCGAGCGGTCACCCGCTCGAAGTCCCTGCTCGCCGATCGGAGTCTCGAACTCGTCGGCAACTACACGTCCGGTCCGGAACTCGCGCCGGAACAGTGCATCCCGCTGGGGCACAGTCACACTCCGAAGAGCATCTCCGAGATCGCGGGTTCGGCAGCCGATTTCATCGATGCGATCGCTCCGGACGACGGTGAGGAGAACGTCCGGAAGACGGTGCTCGGTCTGGACGAGGCGCTCCGCGGCCAGGGGGAGAACGCCGCGGACATGATGAGGCATGCCGCCGAGGCGGCAGCCGATCCGGACAAACTCGTCGCCGACATCGGCTCGTCGATCGCGAACATGGCCCCGCTGACGGACGAAGCGCTGCGTCGGTGGAGTTCGATCCGGTCGATCGTGGAGCAGATGCCTGCCGTCGTGGCCGCGGGCATCGATCTGTGGCCCGGAGTCATCGAGGTGTGCGAGGGAATCGGTTGGCTGGTAGCGACTTTGCACGACATCCAGCAGAACTACGGCGCCGACATCTGGCCTTTCGTGCACGGACCGGCGACCGACGCCCTGAAGCTGGCGGCGACACGGTCGAACGACATGGCAGGCCTGATCTCGACGATTCCGTCGGTTGCACCCTTCCTCGCGCAGCAGACGACGCGCGACGGAGCGCTCACCATTGCCTACCAGCCGCCGACGGTGGCTCTGACGACCGCCGGAACCGAGGTGCCGATGGATCGGCTGCTCGACCTCGTGCGGACGGGAAGGAACTGAGATGAATCTGTCGAGAAGAACGCGGCAGCTTCTGTGCGCCGCCTCCGTGAGCGCGGTGGTGCTGACGGTGCCGGCATGTTCCCTGGGGCCGGACGACCTGCCCTCGGTCCGTGGTGGCGTCGGCGACACCTACGACCTGTCGCTCGAGTTCGCCAGTGTGATGAATCTGCCCGCCGGTGCCGACGTGATGATGGACGGTCTGCGGGTCGGCGAGGTCCGGTCGTTGCAGGTGTCCGGATCGACGGTGACGGTGTCGGCCGGAATCGGAAGCGGCACCAGGATTCCCGCCGATGCGCGGGCGATCGTCCGTCAGGACACTCTCCTCGGCGACACCTATATCGCGGTCACCGGCGACGGCGAACATTCCGCCGACGGGTACCTGCCTGCCGGTGGCACGATCCCCGTCGCCCGCACCATCTCGCCACCGCAGTTGGAGGACACCATCGCAGTCCTCGCGAACTTCGTCAACGGCGGCAGCATCCAGCGGATCGAGGATGTGATGGCCCGGGTCAACGCCGTCGTGCCGCCGCTCCCGGCCGTGCGCGACGTGGCGTCCGTGGCGGCGCTGGACATGCAGGATCTCGCTGCCAGGACGCAGGAGATCGACCGGACGCTGACGGGGTTGAACGAGACCGCACTGTCGTTCGACGATCGCACCGACGCCCTGTCGGCCATGTTCGACAGTTCCAGCGTGCATTACTGGCGGCGACTCGCGATCTCGGTGGTGTCGCACATCGGCCAGATCCTGCCCTCCGTCGGCAGCGTCTACGAAGGCGGACTGTGGATGGTTCCCATGCTGAACACGCTCGCCGACACGGGGGACGTGGCGCGCGAGGTCTGGGACGAGGGCCCGGACACGACCGTCGTGCTGTCGCGTTTCCTGCGCAGCAGGATCGTGCCGTTCGCGCAGAAGCCTTCCGTCGAGATCGAGGGCATCGAATCTGCCGGGGGAGACCAGATCGTGGCCGACGCGGAGAACCTGCTCCGCATGCTGGGAGCAGTGAAATGACCGTCAAGACTTCGTTGTCGATTCTCGGCATGGTGGTGATCGCCGTGCTGTCGTTCCTCTACATGGGCCGGGCGGGCCTGCACGTTGCCCGGTTCGACGACGTACGCACCGCCACGTTGGACGTGCCGGACACGAACGGACTCGTCGTCGGCTCCCGTGTGCTGCTCCGGGGGGTGGCGATCGGACACATCAGTGGGGTGACGGCGTCGGCCGATCACA
This sequence comes from Rhodococcus sp. T2V, assembly GCF_029269925.1. NCBI lineage: Bacteria > Bacillati > Actinomycetota > Actinomycetes > Mycobacteriales > Nocardiaceae > Rhodococcus > Rhodococcus sp. T2V. The sequence goes on along the minus strand of NZ_JARJBD010000042.1, from coordinate 74,771 downwards.
TCGAGGTCGTGTGGAACTACGAGAGTGACCGGTCGATCCCCGCCGACAGCGAGTTCCGCGTCGACAACCTGTCGGCGCTGGGCGAACCGTTCCTCGCGGTGCTGCCCTCGTCCGCGGCGGGGCCGTATCTCGAGGACGGGGACACCGTCCCGGCGAACCAGGTCGTGGTGCCGACGACGTTCAAGGAGCTCTCGGAGCGCCTGACCAGGCTCCTCGAGCAGGTGGATCCCGTTCGGGTACAAGCGATCTTCGACACGATCGACGTCGCGCTTCCCGACGACTTCGCGGTCCTGAACAATCTCACGCGGGCAGGCGAACTACTCGCGGCGACGCTCGCCCAGCAGTCCGACAACCTCACGACGCTGTTCGACACCCTCCAACCACTGCTGATGGACAGCGCCACCCTCCCGCAGGGTTTCCGGGATACGACACCGATCGTCGCCGAGTTCGGCAGCGGGTTCCACGACGTGCTCGGCGGAATCCGGTTCGCCACCGAGAAGGGCCCGCTGCGCGACGGAATCGCCAGCGGAGCAAGTCCTTTCATCGGCGAACTGCAGACGTTCCTCGATCACACCGCCCCGGACCTGCAGGTGATCGGCGTGAACCTCCTGCCCTCGGTCCAGGCCGGGGCGGCGTCGATGCGGACCGTCGACGTGGGCCGCCTGCTCGACAACGTCATGGCGTCCACCGCATCCGGAGATGCACTGACAGTCCACCTCAGCCCGTCGGGACGGTAGAGCCGACCGCACCCCGAGACGTACTCGATCGTCCACCCCCGGAGATCGGACAGCCCAGTGAAAGGCGAACGATGCAGAAATCAATGGAACTCGTGAACTCCGGAACCGCCCCCGAGGCCGATCCCTCCGAGGGTGCGGGCGATCGTGAGCGTCGAGGTGGCAGGAACGTGCCACTGCGGTCGGTGGTGGTCGGGGGCCTGGTCGCCGTTCTCGTCGTCGCACTGGCGGTGCTCGGGTGGCAACTTCGGAGCACGACCGACGAACTCGACCAACTCCACGACGCGGCGGCGAGCAGGCAGCAGGCCGAACGGATCGCCCTCGACTACGCGACCGGCGCCGCCGAAATGGACTTTCGCGACCTGCCCGCGTGGCGAACACGGCTGACGGCGGGCACCGCCCCGGAACTGTCCAACCGTCTCACCCAGGCCGCGACGTCGATGGAGCAGATCATCGCTCCGCTCCAGTGGACGTCGAGCGCACAGCCGATCTCGGCGAAAGCAGAACCGGGACCGGACGGAACCTATTCGGTCGACTGCTTCGTCAGCGTCCTGACGAAGAACAGCCAGGCACCGGACGGACTGCAGTCGACCGCGACCTACAAGATGACGGTCGACAGCGGAAACGACTGGAAGATCACCGAGATCAGCGGAATCGATTCCGCACTCGACGGGGACACGGCGCCGCGGTAGCCGGAGTTCGGGGCCCTCTGCCGGCGGCGTCGTACCTTTGCGTACTCAGTCGCCGGCAGGCAGCGCGGCAGGAACGACCGAGGGTACCAGGAACGCGCGGATCTTCTCGCGGAACCGTTCCAGCGAGCCGGTGCCGCCGTTGAGTTGGCTGATACACATGATCTCGAGTTCCGAGATCCATTCGCACAGCAATGTCAGATCCAGGTCGGCGCGGAGGTCGCCGGCTTCCTGCGCTTCGCGCAGAATCGGCTCCCACAGCTCACTCGTCAGTTCGACGGCCTTGCCCGACGTGGTCAGCAGGGAGTTCGCCAGGGTCATCTCCGAGGGGGAGACGAGCAGGTGGACCATGGGGTCCCGCAGGCCACTCTCGACGTTCTGGCAGATGCCCTCGACGAGTCGCTCCTCGATAGTGGGCCATTTCGCGATGAAGGCGCGGGCGGGCGTCATGTTCTTGCGCGCGCGGCGCGCGACCGATTCGATGATGAGACTCTCCCGGTCCGAGAAATACCGGTAGACGGTCGCGCGGGACATGTCCGCGGCGCGGGCGACGTCCTCCATCGTCGTCTTGGTGATCCCGAAGCGTTCGAAGCACGACTCCGCTGCGGTGAGGATCGTCGAGCGGACGTCGGTCGCGGGGTCGTTTCCAGTCCTTGCAGCCACCAGGAAACAGTACAACCACAATCTGGCGTGAGACGCTAGACAATGAATGTCTCATGTGCCACTCTCGGTGTATGGAGCGCGAAGACAAGATCACACTCACCGAGCGACTGATCGCACACGTCGACAACAACAGCACCGACTACGCGGACGACCTGCTTCGAGTGCCGTTCTCGGTGTTCAACGACCCCGAGCTCGCCGAACGCGAGCGCACGGTGGTCCGGCGGCTGCCGCACATCGTCGCCCACGTCGACGAACTGAAGAAGGCGGGCGACTTCGTCACGACCGAGCTGATCGGCACGCCGCTACTGGTGGTCAAGCAGACGGACGGCAGCGTCAAGGCCTTCTCCAACGTCTGCAGGCACCGGGGCTCGAAGGTGGAGTTCGAGGAAGCCGGCTGCAAGCGCGTCTTCAGCTGCCCGTATCACAACTGGGCGTACGGCCGCGGTGGAGATCTGCGGGGAATGCCGCACGCAGAAGGCTTCGACGGCATGGACCGCTCGCAGTACGGGCTCGTCGAATTTCCCTGCGAGGTGCGGCACGGCCTGGTCTGGGTGGTTCCGACGGTCGGCGCCGACCTCGACATCGCCGGGATTCTCGGCGCCAAGCACGACGCGGAGGTGACGGCGACCGGCATGGCCGAGTCGTTCCAGGTGCGCAAGGAGACCTGGAAACTCGACATGAACTGGAAGATCGCCGTCGACGGTGTCCAGGACTCGTACCACCTGTGCCAGCTGCACACCAAGACCGTGTGCAACTACCTCGAGGGCAACATCACGGCTTACGACCTGGTCGACCGTTCGTGGCGAATCGTCGTGGCCCGCAAGTCGATCACCGAGGTTCGCGGCGCAGATCCCGACTCGTTCGACGTCCGCGACTACTCCCTCGCGAACTACACGATCTACCCGGGCACGATGCTCGTGACCGAGCCCAACCACTTCGAGATCTGGACGATCGTGCCCGACACCGAAGATCCCAACGTGTCGTACTGCACCATTCGCCTGCTCTCCCCGAAGGAACCCGAGACTCCGCGGGAGAAGCGGATTCTGGACAAGAACTGGGAACTCCTGATGGAGACCCTGCACGCCGAGGACTGGTTCGTCACGAAGACGATCACGGCCAACGCGGCGCACGGGCAGGTCGACGAGCTGATCTACGGACGCAACGAGCTTCCCGGTCAGGTGTTCCACAAGATGATCACCCGCGATGCCGAGGAGGTCGCTCGGCAGGAGGCCGCGGCCGGCGGTGTGAGGTGACGACGGGCGACCTGCGCCGATCGTCGCCCGCGCCCGGAGTGCTGCAACTCGACCTCGCGCGGCCCGACGTGCACAACGCGATCACCCTCGGCCTGCAACGTGAACTCGATGCCGCGCTCGCCGAGGCGGCGGACGACCCGGACGTCCGGGTGGTGCTGCTGGCAGGGGAGGGCACCGCCGCGTTCTCCGCGGGATACGACCTGAAGGAACTCCGGGCGATGACGGCGGACGCCTGCGCCCTCAGCCTGCTCGAACGGGACGAACTGTTGTGGAGATACTTCACGTTCCCCAAACCCACCGTCGCCGCGGTCCAGGGCATGGCCTACGGCGCGGGCACCCTGCTGGCGGCGTGTTCTGATCTGCGCGTCGGAGGTCCCGGCACCCGCATCACCGTCACCGCGGCGAAGTACGGCGGTGCCAACCTCACGTGGGTACTCGACCACCTGATCGGCGCCGGGCTCGCCCGCGATCTGCTGATGACGTCGCGGGCAGTCACCGGTGAGGAGGCCCACCGGATGGGGCTCGTCTCCCGGTACGCCGCCGACGGCGACGTGCTCGGCGCCGCGCTCGAGGCGGCCGGGCAGATCGCCGCCCAGCCCCCGGAGTCGATGCGCGAGATCAAGACTCTGCTGCTCGACGGACCGGGACGCGACCTGCGGTCCCGGTACGACCGGGAGAACGTCGTGTCGCGCACGACGCTCCGGCCGCGTCCGGTCGAGGAGATGTTCGGCTCCTACTTCGGACGGCGCGCCCGGTGAACCGCGGGCCGTCACTCCTCAGCACCGAAAGCGAGGTCCGGATGGACGTCACCCTCCCGGCTCCCGACGACATCTGGAGCCCCAGCTGGCACGACCCGTTCGAACCGACCGCGGACGGCGACGACGAGTTCGCGGAACTGGCCGAGGCTCTGCGCTCCGTGCAGGAGGCCGTCACCCGCAGTCGCCCGAGTCCGGACGCGGCGAGTCGCGCGGCGCGTACGCTCCGCGACCTCGCAGCACGACTGACGGAGTTCGAGGTCGGTGAGGACGAACAGATCGCCGGCAGGCGCTGGGATCTTCCCGGCCGGGCGCAGGCGCTGACGCCACCCCTCCACGTCGACGAGGTGACCGCGACCCGGGCGCGGGGGCGCGTCACGGTCGGCAGATTCCATTCCGGGCGCTACGCGATGAACGGCGGCGTGACGCCGCTGATCTTCGACGAGATACTCGCGCGCCTCGCCAACAGTTCCGGCAGGCACTGGGCACGCACGGCGTACCTGCACGTCAACTATCGTGCCCTCGCGCCGCTCGGCGTCGAATTGCGCGTGGAGGCGGAGCTGGCCGGGCAGGAGGGCCGCAAGCGATTCCTGCGCGGCGCGATGTATCACGGCGACGTCCTCGTCGCCGACGTCGACGGACTCTGGATCGAACTGAAACCGGAACAGACACAGAATGTCTCGCTGGCCGTCGGCCGGGGAGCGGAGGAGGGTTCATGAGTGGGTACTCGCTGCTGGACGGCGTTCGGATCCTCGAGGTCGCCCAGCTGGCGCCGTCGTCGCTCGGCGGGCATCTCGCCGATCTGGGTGCGGACGTGATCAAGATCGAATCCGGTCCGCTCGGGGATCCCGTGCGCATCGGCGGCAGCCGTGCCGTCGGAGGCGAGGACGGGCCTGCCTTCATGCACCTGCGATGGAATCGCGGAAAGCGCAGCGTCGCACTCGATCTGCGCACTCCCGAGGGCAAGCAGGCGTTTCTCGACCTCGCGCGGTCGTGCGACGCGGTCATCGAGGGCATGCGGGGCGGATACCTCGACTGGCTCGGCATCGGCTACGAGCAACTGCGACAGGTGAATCCGAAGATCGTGCTGTGCACGGTGTCGGGCATGGGCACCGACGGGCCGTACCGTGTTCTCGGCACCGGAGGTCCGGTGTTCGACGCGTACGCCGGGCTCCGCGAGGTCGGCACTCCCGCGGAGCCGCCGACCGAGGGGATGGCGGGATCCACGACGCCGCCGATCGCGATGTACGCGCTCGGCGCGTACGGGGCGATGGGCCTGCTCGCGGCGCTGCACAAGGCCGGCGCCACCGGTACCGGCTGCCACGTCGAGGTGGCGGGCATCGACGTCGCCGCCGCGTGGATGCCGGACCTGGTGGACGCGGAGTTGAACAGGGACCGCTCGATTCCCCGGCCGACCTGGCTGCCGGACGGCCGGCTGCCCGACTGGCCACGGCTCGAGGCCTATCGCACCAGCGACAGCGAGGCGATCCTGTTCGGGTCGCACGTGGAGAAGTTCTGGCACAACTTCCTGGTGGCGGTCGGACGCCAGGACCTGATCGACGTCGACCTCACCGGCACGGACGACGGTGCCCCCGCCCGCGCGGACCTGGTGTGGCGGGCGCTGACGGAGATCTTCGCGCAGCGCACCCGCGCCGAGTGGGTGCAGCTGTTCCTCGAACACGGCATCGCGGGAGGTCCGGTCAACAGCGTGGCCGACATGCTCGTCGACCCGCACTTCCGGGCGCGGGACAACACCTACCGGGTCGACTACCCGGGGGTCGGCGAGCTCGAATTCGTGGTCAGCCCCGTGCGCGTCGCCGGGGAGAAGTTCGCGCCCGCGCTGCCGCCGGTCGTGGGCGCGGACACCACGGAGGTGCTGCGGACGGTGGCGCAGTACGACACCACGCGGGTCGCCGCGGCAACCGACTCGGCGAGCCCTCGGCGCGAGGCCCCTCCCGCCGGCTGACCGGACGCAGTCCCCAGAAGCAACACCCACACGAAATACACTGTGTGGGTGTTGTTTTCGTGCGATTGACCGGTTCTGCCGGGTGCCCGAAATTCCCGAATCGAGCATTGCGCCATTCGCCTACAACTGTTAGGTTTACGGCACACGAAGTGAGGGTGGTCACACCCGGCTGACGAGCACGAGGAGCACAGATGAATCTCGCGGACCTGACCCGGTTCTGGGGTAAGACACGTTCGCAGCAGCAGGCCATCGTGTTCGGGGACACGGCACAGACCTGGGCCGAGGTCGACGCGATCACCGACGCACTCGCCCGTGGCCTCGCCGCGCGGGGCGTCCGCAAGGGGGACCGGGTGGCGGTGATGATGCTCAATCGCCCCGAACTCGCCCACGTCATCCTGGCGACCCTCAAGCTCGGCGCCATCAGCGTGCCGCTGAACTTCCGGCTCACCGGCAAGGAGCTGGCGCCGATGGTGCTCGACTCCGCGCCGCGCGTGGTGATCGTCGAGGACGGCTTCGCGTCGCTGCTCGAGGTCGCCGCCGAGCAGGCGGAGTTCGAGACCTACGCGATCGGGGGCAGTGCCCATCCGCCGTACGAGCGGCTGATCGACCCCGGGACCGCGCCCGTCGTCGCCATCGACGCCGACGACCCCGGCTTCATCTGCTACACGTCGGGGACCACCGGCGTGCAGAAGGGCGCCCTGATCACTCACCGCAACGCGATGACTCCCGGCATCTCGCAGTCGATCACGTTCGGCTTCTCGTCCCGCGACCGGGTGCTGTGCTCCGCTCCGCTGGTGTACACCGGCTCGGTCCTGTCGATCTTCATGCAGCTCGTCGTCGTGCCCGGCGCGACGATGGTCCTGCTGCGCGAGTACGACCCGGAGATCGCCCTCGACACGTTCGAGCGTGAGCAGATCACGGCCACCACGACCGTCCCCGTGATCTGGGAACGGATGACGATGCTGCCCGACTTCGGCACCCGCACGCTCGCGAAGTTCACGTTCGCCGGCACCGGTGGCGCCCCCGTCAGCCTCGACCTGCTCGACTTCTACCGCTCGCACGGCATCCCGCTCACCCAGTGCTACGGCCTGACCGAGGCGTCCGGCATGGTCTCGACGCTCGCCTACGAGGACGCCGTGTCCCGTCCCGGCTTCGCGGGGCTGCCGCTCGTCGGCACCCACATCCGGATCGGTGATCCGGGAGTCGACACCCCGGCCGGGGAGGTCGGCGAGATCCTGGTCCGCGGCGAGCACGTGCTGCGGGAGTACTGGAACAAGCCCGAGGCCACCGCGGCGACCCTCGGCGACGGGTGGCTGCGTACCGGCGACCTCGGCATGCAGGACGAGGGCGGATTTCTGAAGATCGTCGACCGCAGCAAGGACATGCTGATCTCCGGGGGCCTCAACGTCTACCCCGCCGAGATCGAGAAGGCGCTGCACGGCATCGACGGCCTGGTCGACCTCGCGGTCATCGGCGTCAAGGACGACCGATGGGGCGAGGTGCCGATGGTGGTGTTCCACAGCCAGCGCCCCGCCGCCGAGATCGTCGCCGACATCGCCGAGGTCGCCGGCGAGAACCTGGCGAAGTTCAAGCGTCCCAAGCACGCCGTGGCGCTGGGCGAGCCCCTGCCGCGCACGTTCTCCGGCAAGCTCGCGAAGCCGTCTCTGCGCCAGCGCTTCCCCGAGGTGCCCGCCGACGCACTCGCGGTCGACGGCACCGTCACCCCCGTCTAGCAAGGCCCATCCAGTTCGAGGCTCCATCTCCCGCGGTTCCCCCCTTCGAGAGGAATGCACGTCGTGGCCCCCACTCGTGAAGTCGACATCTCCCAACTCATCGACGCCGCACCGGTGTCGGCCCTCCAGAAGCGTGCGATCGCGTTGTGCCTGGCGCTCGCGATCCTCGACGGCATGGACGCCCAGCTGATCGGATTCGCGATTCCCGCACTGTCCGAGGACTGGGGCCTGTCCAAGGCCTCGTTCGGGCTGCTGCTGGCGCTCAGCAGCGGCGCGATGGTCGTCGGCAGCCTGCTGTTCGGTCCCGTCGCCGACCGCTGGGGCCGGCGCCGGGTGATCCTGCTGTGCACCGTGCTGTTCGCGGTGTTCACCCTCGCGTCCGCGTTCGCGCCGTCGATGGGGGTGCTGATCGTGCTGCGCATTCTCGCCGGAATCGGGCTCGGCGGCGTCACCCCGAACCTGATTGCGCTGACCAGTGAGTACAGCCCCGCTCGCAGCCGCTCCACCCTGGTCACCATCGTCGTCGCGGGCATGTCGCTCGGCGGCTTCCTCGGCGGACTCGCTGCCGCTCAGCTGATCCCTGCGTACGGGTGGCAGTCGATCTTCGTGGCCGGCGGCGTCCTCCCGCTGATCGTGGCGGCGCTCGCGTGGGCCGGGTTGCCGGAATCGGGCAAGTTCCTCGCCTCCCGCGGTGATCACGCCGGGGCCGCGAAGATCCTCTCGGCGATCGCACCGCAGGCGGGCATCACCGGATCGGTGACGTTCACCGTCGACGCCGCCGTGGCCACTAAATCGCCTATCCGGGAACTCTTCGCCGGCGGCCGGGCGCTGGACACGGTGCTGCTGTGGGTCGTGTTCGTCATCAACTTCCTGGTGATCTACTTCCTGTTCGGGTGGATGCCGTCGCTGTTCAGCCAGGCCGGGCAGAGCCCCGCCCACGCGATCCTCGCCGCGGCGCTGTTCAACCTCGGCGGCATGGCAGGCGCACTGTCGATCGGGTGGATCACCGACCGCGTCGGCACTGCGTGGCGCCGGTCGCGGGGCGCGGACGCCGCCTACGCGGTGGTGATGGCCGGCTACACACTCGGCGCACTGTTCATCGGCGTCGTCGCGATGTTCCTGGCGAACTCCACGTTGCTGCTGATCACGATCTGCATCGTCGGATTCGGGATGTCCGGCAGTTCGGCGGGCATCATCGCGATCGCGGCGTCGATCTACCCGGTCGCGGCGCGCTCGACCGGCATCGGCTGGGCCATGGGAATCGGGCGGATCGGGTCCATCGCCGGGCCCACCCTCGGCGCTGCCCTGATCGTGGCCGGGATGGATGCCCGCACGATCTTCCTGCTGATGATCGTGCCGACCGCCGTCGCCGTCCTCACGCTCGGTGCGCTGTTCGCGCGGGAACGACTGCGCGTTCGCACCGTCGCGGGGGCCGCGGAGTCGACCGCCGTCACCGCCGAGGCGCACTGAGCCATGCGATCCGTCACGTCGAGGGCCACGTCGTACTGCAGGCTGTGTGCCTCCTCGTGCGGGGTCCTGCTCGACATCGAGGACGGGCGGATCGCGCGGGTGCTCGGCGATGCCCACCATCCGATCTCCGGCGGCTACACCTGCCCGAAGGGGCGCCGCGGCGGCGACCTCGTCCACGGGCCGGACCGGCTCACCACCTCGATGCGCCGCACCGCGGCAGGTACCCACGAGCCGGTGCCGGTGGCGCGGGCGGTCACCGACATCGCGGACCGGCTGCGCGCAATCGTCGACCGGCACGGACCGGATGCGGTCGCGCTGTTCATGGGGACACAGCAGAACTTCGCCGCACTCACCCCGCCGATGGCCCGGGCCTGGTTCCGGGGTACCGGCTCGCACAAGCTGTTCTCCACGATGACCATCGACCAGTCCGCGAAATGGGTTGTCGCCGAACGGATGGGAACGTACCTCGGCGGTCGGCAGCGATTCGAGGACGCAGACGTGTGGTTGCTCGCGGGCACCAACCCCGTCGTCTCCGGCAACGGCGGCGACGGGGACGGCGCGGTGGTGCAGAACCCGTCCGTCACCCTGAGGGCGGCGCGGGAACGGGGCCTGCGGCTCATCGTCGTCGACCCGCGACGCACCGAGACCGCGGCTCTCGCCGACATCCACCTGGCACCCAGGCCGGGCACGGACGCAGTGCTGTTCGCCGGTCTCCTGCACGTCGTCCTCACCGAGCGCCTCCACGACGCCGGCTTCTGCCACCGGTACACGGCCGACCTGGCCGTGCTCGCCGATGCCGTCGCCGGTGTGACCCCCGGCGTCGTGCAGCGGATCTGCGGTATTCCCGCAGGCCGGATCCGCGACGCGGCACGGGTGTTCGCAGGCGCGGCACGGGGCATGGCGACCAGCGGCACCGGGTTGTGCATGGGCCCGCACTCGAACCTCGCGGAACACCTCGTCGCGGCACTGAACGTGGTGTGCGGCCGGTATCTGCGCGAGGGGGAGCGGGCCGACGACCGCGCCGTCCTGACCCGGCACCAACCGGCGCGCGCGGAGGTCGCGCCGGCCACCCGGGCATTCGAGCACGGATTCCGCAGCCGCATCGGCGGGGTGCGGGCGATCCGCGGCGAACTGCCGTCCGGCATCCTCGCCGACGAGATCCTCGCACCCGGCCCCGACCGGGTGCGGGCGCTGATCGTCTCCGGCGGCAACCCGGCGGCGGCGCTGCCCGATCGCGGGAAGGCGTTGCGCGCGATGCGATCACTGGACCTACTGGTGTGCGTCGACCCGCGTATGTCGGACACCGCGCGGCTCGCCGACTACGTGATCGCCCCGACCACGATGTACGAGCGCGCCGATCACACCGCGATCATGGAGCCGTTCTTCCCGCAGCCGTTCGCGCAGTACACCCCCGCGGTCGTGACTGCGCCGCCCGGCGTCGTCGACGACTGGCGATTCTTCCTCGACCTCGCCGCCGCCTCCGGGCAGCTCGTCAAGTTCGCCGGTCGCATCCTGGACCCCGCCTCGCCGCCGACCTCCGAGCAGTTGCTGGCCATGATGGCCGAGCGGGGGCGCATCCCGTTCGCGGACTTGGTCGCCGCCCCGCACGGACACCTCGCCGGACGCAGCGGCGCCGTCGTGGGTCCAGCGGCCGAGGAGAATGCCGGGCACCGCCTGACACTGATGCCCGAGGACGTGCGCGCCGAACTGCGTGCAGCGCTGACGGACAGGGCTGTCGCAGCACAGTTCCCGCTCCTGTTGACGGTGCGGCGGATCCGGGAGGCCGTCAACTCCACCGGTACCCGCGTGCCGGGACTTGTTCCCGGTGGCGCCAACCCCGCGAGTGTGCACCCGGACGACCTCGCCGCCGTGGGCATCGCCGACGGGCAGACGGTGATCGTGCGCTCGGCGTCCGGGCACCTGCGTGCGACCGCGCGGGCGGACGCCACACTGGCCCGCGGCACGGTGTCGATGACGCACTGCTTCGGGAGCGTCGACCCACGCGACGACGTCGGAGTGAACGTGAACGCGCTGACCGGAACCGGTGACGGCGTCCAGTCGATCAATGCGATGCCCACCATGACCGCGGTTCCCGTCGCGGTCGAGCCCACCACCATCGAACAGGACGTGTGATGACGACGGCAGAACCGATCGCCGGGCACCGGATCTGCCCGCTGTGCGAGTCGACCTGCGGACTGCTGGTCGAACTCGACGGTCGCGCCATCACGCGGGTCGCGCCGAACCCCGACGACGTGATGAGCGCCGGGCACAGTTGCGCGAAGGGACTCGGTCTCGGCCGCATCGAGGGCGACCCGGACCGGATCCGGACCCCGCTCCTGCGCACCGCGGACGGTGGGTTCCGCGAGGCCACCTGGGACGAGGCGTTCGCCGAGATCGAGCGCCGGCTACCGGAGTTCGTCACCGGTGACCCGGGCAGCTGCGCCGTCTACCACGGGAATCCGGCCGCCCACCACCTGGATTCGACGTTCTACCTGGGTGAGCTGATCGGTGCGGTCGGTACCCGGAACATCTACTCGCCGGCCAGCGTCGACACCTGGCCGAAGAACCTCGCGCACATGCTGCTGTACGGCACCGGGCTGGGAATGAGCCTGCCGGACCTCGACCGCACCGACTACCTGCTGATCCTCGGCTCGAACCCGATGGTCTCCAACGGCAGCACCGTCACCGCACCCGGCATGCACCACCGCCTGCAGGCGTTGCGTGAGCGGGGCGGCACCCTCGTCGTGGTGGATCCGGTCCGCACCCGCACCGCCGAGGTCGCGGATCTGCACGTGCCGATCCGGCCCGGGACCGACGCCCTGTTCCTGCTCGGGGTGCTGTCCGTCATCGCGTCCGAGGGGCTGTCCCGACCGGACCGGGTGCCTGCGGTGGTCGACGGCCTGGACGCCGCTCTGGCGATGGCGGCGGACTTCGACCCCCACGCCGTCGCCGCCGCGTGCGGGGTCGACGCCGATATGATCCGCGCGGTCGCGCGGGGGTTCGCGGGCGCGCCTGCAGCGGTGGCGCATTCACGGATCGGGACGTGCATGCAGGAGTTCGGCACCCTCGCGAACTGGCTCGTCGAGGTGCTCACCATCGTCACTGGCAACCTGGACCGGCCGGGAGGGGCGATGTTCGCGCTGCCGCCGGCCGGCGGGCAGAACACCTGGCCGGTGACCAGACCGCCGAAGCTGATGTTCGACCGGTGGCGTTCGCGAGTGCGGGGGCTGCCGGAGGCGATGGGGGAGTTGCCCGCGGTGTGCTTCGCCGAGGAGATCCTCACGCCCGGACCGGGCCGTACCCGGGCGCTGATCACCCTCGCCGGGAACCCGGCCCGCTCCCTGCCCAACAGTGGGGCGATCGAGGAGGCGCTCGGCGCCCTCGACTTCATGGTGTCGGTGGACTGCTACCTCAACGAGACCACCCGCCACGCCGACGTGATCCTGCCGCCGCCACCGCTGGCGACCCGCGGCCACCACGACGTGACGCTGGCGCACTTCCAGATCCGGAACGTCGCGCGGTACACCCCACCCCTGCTCGACCTCGCCGACGGCGAGCTGGCGGAATGGCAGATCCTGCTGCGGATCGCCGCGATCGCCCAGGGAACCCCGCACCGTGCGGTCGAGGAGATGGACGACGAGGTGGCGGCCGTCGCCGCCCGGCGCGCCGCGAAACTCGCCGGCTGCGAGGCGGAACAGGCACTGCACGCCGTCACCGGCAGGCGCGGCCCTCAGCGACTGCTGGACCTGCGTCTGCGCAGCGGGCCCTACGGCGACCGTTTCGGGCTGGACCCGGACGGGCTGACTCTCGCACTGCTGGAGGCCAACCCGGACGGCATCGACTACGGGCCGCTGACACCGCGCGTCCCGGAGGTGTTGCGCACTCCGGACGGGCGGATCGACCTGATGCCGGAGATGATCGTCGGGGATCTGCCGCGGGTGCGGGCGAGCATGACCCGGGCTGCCCCGGATCTGCTGCTGATCAACCGGCGTCAACGTCGTGGCATGAATTCGTGGCTGCACAATGCCCTGCCCCAACCGGACGGCGGCCAGTGCGCCCTGCTGATCGGCCCACGCGACGCGGCCGAGCGCGGCCTGGTCGGCGGCGACCGGGTGGCGGTGACGTCCAAGGTCACCACCGTGACGGCCGAACTGCGAATCGACGACGCGTTGCGTCCCGGTGTCGTGAGCATGCCGCACGGGTGGGGCCACCACGGGCCGGGCCTGCGGACGCCCCGGTCGGCGTCGGTGCCCGGCAGCAACTACAACGCCCTGGTGGACGACACCACCGACCTCGAGGCGCTGACGGCGTCCCCGATCTTCAACGGCGTCCCGGTCACCGTGACGCGCACCAGCGAGGAGCATCCCTGATGGCGTACGTGGTCACCCAGAACTGCTGCAACGACGCGACCTGCGTCGCGGTCTGCCCCGTCGACTGCATCCACCCGACTCCCGCCGAGCGGGAGTACACGCGCACCGAGATGCTGTACATCGACCCGGGCGCGTGCATCGACTGCGGCGCCTGCTCCGACGTGTGCCCGGTCGACGCGATCGTTCCCGGCGACGCCCCCGCACCCGACATCGACCGATACCGGGAGATCAACGCCGAGTACTTCCAGCGGAATCCCCGCAGCGCCGCACCGGGTGCGCACGTGCAGCCGCTTCCGCTCGCCCTCGCGACCACCGGCGTCACCGATCCGCCTGCGCTGCGGGTGGCGATCGTCGGATCCGGACCCTCGGCGTTCTACGCCGCCGAGGAACTGCTGGCCCGTCGCGACATCGCCGCCGAGGTCACCATGTTCGAACGGCTGCCCGTCGCGGGCGGACTCGTGCGGTTCGGCGTCGCGCCGGACCACTGGCACACCAAGACGGTGGACCGGGTGTTCGACCGCACCGCCCGACGCGACGGCTTCACCTTCCATCTCGGCGTCGAGGTCGGGCGGGACGTGACGATCGACGAGGTGCTGGCCCACCACCACGCGGTGATCCACGCGTCCGGTGCGTCGGGAGACCGGCGCCTCGGCATCCCCGGCGAGGACCTGCCGGGCAGCTACGCCGCCCGGGAGTTCGTCGCCTGGTACAACGGCCACCCCGACCACGCCGAGCGCACGTTCGACCTGTCCGCGCGCCGCGCCGTCGTGGTCGGCAACGGCAACGTCGCCCTGGACGTCGCCCGCATCCTCGTCTCCGATGTGGACACCCTGCGCCGCACCGACATCGCCGACCACGCCCTCGCCGCCCTGGCCGACAGCCGGGTCGAGGAGGTGGTGGTGCTCGGCAGGCGGGGACCCGAGCACGCGGCCTGCACCACGCCGGAACTGCTCGCGCTCGGCTCGCTGCCGGGAATCGACGTCCTCGTCGACGGTCCGGTGACGGCGGCACCGGACGCACCGGCCAAGCTGCGGATCCTCGCCGACTACTCCCGGCGGGAGGCGACGCCGGGGAACAAGCGCATCGTGCTGCGCTTCGGTACCTCCCCACGAGAGGTGCTCGGTGCGGGCCGTGCCGAGTCGCTTCTGGTGGCCCACGCCGACACCGCCGACCGGATCGAGTGCGGACTGATCCTCCGGGCGGTCGGGTACCGCGGACTGCCGATCGACGGCCTCCCGTTCGACGAGGCCGCCGGAACCGTCGCCAACGCCGCGGGCCGCGTCACGCTGCCCGGCACCGGGGAGACCGTCCGCGGCCACTACGTGGCGGGCTGGATCAAACGCGGTGCCACCGGTGTGATCGGCACCAATCGCTACTGCGCGGCGGAGACCGTCGAGGCACTCCTCGCCGATCATCGCGCGGGACTGCTCGCCGCCCCCACCGCGGCCGCTGCGGACCTGGCGGCGCTGGTGCGCGAACGCAGGCCCGACGCGCTCGGCGGTGCGGACTGGCGCGCGATCGACCGGTTCGAGCGCGAGCGCGGCCGCGAGGAGGGCAGGCCCCGCATCAAGATCGTCGACGCCCGGGAGGCGGCCGTCGTCGCGGGTGCGGCCGCCCGGTGAGTCCGGACACGGCCCGGGTGCACACGTTCTGCCGCATCTGCGAGCCGGGGTGCGGCCTGCTCGCCGAGGTCCGGGACGGCGAAGTGGTCCGGCTGCAACCGGACCGGGATCATCCCGTGCACAAGGGGTTCTCCTGCCACAAGGGTGTGCACTACCTCCAGGTTCACAACGATCCGGATCGCCTCGACCGGCCGCTGAAGCGGACGAATCCGCGGAGCGAGGAGCGCGGCGACTTCGAACCCGTCGAGTGGGACGTCGCCGCGCGCGAGATCGCCGACAGGCTCGCGGAAGTGCGGCGCCGGTACGGCCGGGGTGCCCTCGCCGTCTATCAGGGAAACCCGTCGGCGTTCAACGGCGCCTACTATGCGAACGCCGCCACGATCGCGCGCGGCTTCGACACCCGGATGCGCTTCAGTGCGGGAACCCAGGACACCTCGGCCAAATATGCTGCGAGTGAGGCGATCTACGGGGCGTCGATGGCACATCCGATCCCCGACCTGCTGCACACCGACTACTTCCTGTGCGTCGGCAGCAACCCGCAGGTCTCGCACATGACGCTGATCCACATCTCGGATCCGATGGCCAAGATCCGCGCCGTGAAGAGCCGTGGCGGGACCGTCCAGTTCGT
Organism: Rhodococcus sp. T2V; assembly: GCF_029269925.1. Taxonomy (NCBI): domain Bacteria; kingdom Bacillati; phylum Actinomycetota; class Actinomycetes; order Mycobacteriales; family Nocardiaceae; genus Rhodococcus; species Rhodococcus sp. T2V. Next base: position 58,888 of record NZ_JARJBD010000042.1, on the reverse strand, counting down.
CAATCCGCGCCGCATCGAGTCGTCGTCGCCGGAGACCGGGGACGTGTTGTTGATCAAGCCGGACACCGACTTCTACTTCCTCGCCGGAATCCTGCACGAGATCGTCTTCCGGATCGGGTACGACCGGGCCGAGGTGGAACGTCACGCTCGCCGCGTCGACGAGTTGCTCGACTTCGTCCGGCAGTATCCCGTCGATCGGATCGCCGGAGTCACCGGCATCGAGGCCGACACGATCCGGCGGGTCGCCGACGAGTTCTGCGCGGCACCGAGCGCAAGCGTCTACATGGCGACCGGGGTGAACCAGGGCCGTCAGGGCACCCTGGCCTACTGGATGCTCACCATGGTCAGCCTGTTCTCCGGCAACCTCGGAAGGCGCGGTGGCAACATCTACTCGCGTGGCGTCGCCGACGTGGTGCAGGGTTCCAAGCGCAAACGGGAGGACCCGTTCTACGAGGGGCCCTTCGGTGAGATGCGGACCGTCGGCGGTGATCTCCCCGCCGCGCTCCTGCCGGACTTCATCGAGAATCCCGACGACCCGGTCCGCGCGCTGATCGTGGTGTCGGGCAACCCGCTGCTGTCGGTCGGTGGCGACGACCGCCTGCGCCGGGCGTTCGAGCAGTTGGACCTGATCGTGACCGTCGATCTGTACCGCACGGTCACCGGTGAGATGGCGGACTATGTTCTGCCGGCTACGGACTGGCTGGAACGGGAGGACGTCAACTTCCTCAACACGATGGGCGTGGCGATGGAGCCGTACGTGCAGTACACGCCCGCCGTCGTCCCCGCGAGGGGGGAGCGCCGCGACGACTGGTGGATCCTGTCCCGCATCCAGCAGGCGATGGGCGTTCCGACCCTGCTCGACGACCCCGACCCGAATCCGTTCGCCGCGGTCGACGCGATGATGCGGGAGTCGGGTCTGAGCATCGATCTCCTCGCGACCATGCCGTGCCAGACCGCGGTGCTGCCGGAGGCCGAACCGTCGCACGTTTTCAGTATCGCGGTCCAGCACGACGACGGCCTGATCGACTGCTGTCCCGCGCTGTTCCAGCGCTCGTACGGGACCGCGGAACGCATCTTCGAGGAGTTGGCCGCGGAGCCCGCCGACCAACTCAAACTGATCACCCGGCGCACCCACTACATGGTCAACAGCTGGCTGCACAATCTTCCGGTGTTCAAACAGGGCGTCCACCAGAGCAATCCGCTGTGGATGCACCCGGACGACGCGCGGTGCCGGGACCTCGTCGAGGGCGACGACGTCACCGTGCGCAACCGCCACGGCGAGGTCGACGCGATGCTGATCTACGACGACACCCTCCGGCCGGGCGTCGTGGCGATGACCCACGGCTGGGGGCAGCGCACGGCCCGGGGGCTGGACGTCGCGAGGCGCAACCCGGGTGTGAACGTCAACCGTCTCGCGCCCACCGGGACGGACGGCTACGACCCGCTGAGCAACCAGTCGCAGCTCACCGGCATCAACGTCGAGGTGGTGCGCCTCCGGCACCCGTGAGTACTTGTTAACCGCCGGACGTTAACAAGTACTCACGGGTGCGAAGCGCACCTTGCCGGATTTAACAACAACCTTTAGATTTAGCAGTTGTGACGGGCGGCACAGTGCGACCGTACGCACGAGTCCCTGTCACGGAGAACTTCGGTTTCGATCCCGCCGGTCGCGGCCGGGCACACAGGAGGCAATGAATGAGCGGAACCGTGATCGACGCGCTGAATTTCTGGGCGCGGATCGTCCCCGGCCAACCGGCCATCGATTTCGACGGCGACGTCGTCACGTACGCGGAACTGTCGAGGTGGGCCGACGGCGTCGCCCACGACCTCGCGGCGCGCGGCGTCCTGCCGGGCGACCGGGTCAGCTTCGTGGGAACCAACACCCTCGAATGGTGCGCGGCGGCGCTGGGGGCGATGAAGGTGGGCGCCATCGCCGCGCCATTCAATCAACGGATGCTCGCCGGCGAGCTCACGGCGCTGGTCGAGGATTGTGAGCCGAAGATCGTCTACTGCGATCAGGCGTACCTTCCGGGACTCGAAGAGGTCCTGAAGGCACACGACACCTTCTCGATCGCCGTGCTCGAACACGACGTGCGGCCCCTGCGCGGCGGGGAGCACAGTACGTTCCCGATTCCCGTGGTCGACATCTCGACACCGACCGCGATCGTCTTCACCAGCGGCACCACGGGCAGGCCCAAGGGGGTGGTGTTCACCCACGCCACCATCGCGGGCGAGATGCACGAGTGGTCGCTGATGGAACCGATCCTGCCCAACGGTCTTCGTCCTCTGCTCGTGCTGCCGTTGTTCACCGCGGCGGGCATCATCTGGGGCATCTCCCGCACCGTCATCCACGGCGGCACGCTTTTCCTGCAACCGGGATTCGACCCGCAGGCGGCCCTGCGTGTTCTGGTCGAGGACAAGGCAACGACGCTCACCGGTCCACCCATCCTGTTCGAGCAGATCGCGAAGGTCCCGGGATTCGCCGACGCCGACCTCCGCCACCTCACCACCGCACACGTGGGCGGTGCCCGGGTGCCTGCACACCTGCTGGGGATCTGGCAGGACCGGGGTGTGCAGTTGCGGCAGATCTACGGGCAGACCGAGATCGGCGGTTCCGCCACCGTGATGCCCCGCGACGAGGCGGCCGAGCATCCGGACAAGTGCGGGTGGGGTGGCATCTTCACCAAGATCCGAGTCGTCGACGCGTCCGGAAACGACTGCGCGCCCGGCGAAACCGGGCAGATCCTCCTCCGCGGTCCGGGAATGATGCCGGGCTACTGGCGCAACGAGGACGCGACGAAAGCCACGCTGATCGACGGCTGGTTACACACGGGAGATCTCGGAAAGCTCGACGAGAACGGCTACCTGACCTACGTGGACCGCCTCAAGGACATGATCATCTCCGGTGGGCTCAACATCTCGCCCGCCGAAATCGAATCGGTGATCAATCAGATCCCCGAGGTCGAGGAAGTCGCGGTGATCAGCGTGCCCGACGCGAAGTTCGGAGAGACTCCGGCTGCCCTCGTGAAGGCGGCGCCGGGCCTGACCGAGGCGGATGTCGTCGAGTTCTGCAATCGGCGCCTCGCCGACTTCAAGGTCCCGCGCTACGTCGTCCTGCTGGACGAGCCGTTGCCGCGGATGGCCAGCGGCAAGATCGCCAAACGGGAACTGCGCGACACGTACGCGGACGTGCCGGACACCCACCGGAAGGTGCGCTGAATGACGAACGCGGGTGAACAGAAGGTCGCCGTCGTCACCGGGGGTGGCCGGGGCATCGGTGCGGCAATCGCGCAGCGACTCGCGTCGGACGGTTTCGCCGTGGCGGTGAACTATTCGCGCAGCGAGACTCATGCGGCCGACGTGGTCGCGAAGATCGTCGCGGGCGGTGGTCGCGCGGTGGCGATCAAGGCGGACATCGGGGACGCGGCCTCCGCCGAGGAGCTGATCTCACGGACCGCCGACACGCTCGGGGCGCCGACGGTACTGGTCAACAACGCGGGCATGAACCTCGCCGGCTCGGTCCGCAAGCAGGAACCGGAGGACTGGGATCGTGTGATCGCGGTCAACCTCAGCGGGGCGTTCTACTGCACGCACGCCGCGTTGCCTGCGATGTACGAGAACGGCTGGGGCCGGGTCGTCTTCTTCGGAAGCCCGTCCGGCGGACGGCGGCCGTCGCCCGGGATGAGCGCCTACTCGGCGGCGAAAGCCGGTCTGACCGGGATGACCCGGACGTTGGCACTCGAGGTCGCGCGGCGCGGCATCACCGTCAACACCGTCGTTCCCGGTTTCGTCGAGACCGACATCATCAGTTCCGGGGGCGACGCCGCCGTCGACGCCCTGGCCGCCCATTGGCCGCGGATCCCGGCGGAGTCCGTGGCGGCGACCGTGTCCTTCCTCGTCAGTGACGACGCCCGCCATGTGTCGGGTGAAGAGGTGGGCGTCTGGCTCGGTGGTCCGGTCGGCGTCTGAAGGCGCCTCCGGCGCTCGTGCGCGGTTGACGAGTCCCAGGACTCGTCAACCGCGCACGGGCGCGTCAGCGCCTGTAGTTCGCGGGCCACGCCTTCCCGAGGGTCAGGCCCCCGTCGACGACGAGGTTCTGCCCGGTCACGAACGTTGCGTCGTCGGAGACCAGATAGGCGATGGCGCCGGCGATGTCCTGGCCCTCGCCGGCGCGGGGGATCGGCTGGAATGTCGCCAGGCCCTGCCGCACGCTGTCGACGCTGGCGTCCAGCGCGTCTCCGTCCAGGCCGGCGCCGTGGCCGACGATGCGGGTGGCGACACCGCCGGGGGTGACCGCGTTGACCCGGACGTGGAATTCCGCGAGTTCGCGTGCGGCGCTGCGGGTCATCTGCAGCACGGCGGCCTTCGCGGCGCCGTAGGGGTGCGGGCCGAAGCCGGTGCGCACGCCCGCCACGGACGACACGTTGACCACGGTGCCGAACCCCTGCTCGCGCATCACCCGGGCGGCGTGCTTGGTGCCGAGGAAGGCGCTGCGCGCCAGGACGGCGAACGAGGAGTCCCACTCGTCGACGGTCGTGTCGGCGACGTACGTCCAGGCCCCGACCCGGCCGGCGTTGTTGACCATCGCGTCGAGGCGTCCGAAGCGCTCGGTCGCGGCGCGGACCGCGGCCGCGACATCCTCCTCGCGGGTGACGTCGGTGTGCAGGTAGGCGCCGTGCTCGCCGAGGGCGGCCGCGACCGCCTCGCCGCGTTCGTCGTCGATGTCCGTGACCACCACCCGCGCACCCCGCTCCGCGAGGAGTGCGCAGGTCGCCGCCCCGATCCCGCTCGCGCCACCGGTCACCACCGCGACCTTGCCGTGCAGTTCCGTCATTGTGTTCTGTCCTTTCGCGCCGTCCGTCCGAACTGTGGATCTTGAGGTATTAACCTAAAGGTATTAGCTTGATATGTCGACGGTACCGACACGAAGCGGAGGCCGTCGGAACCACACGAGGGGAAGGCCCCGAATGTCCGAACTGATACTGACCGAGCAGCCGCGGCCCGGCATCCTGCTCGTGCGACTGAACCGACCCGAAGCGCTCAACGCGATGAACGCGGAGATGATCGGCGAACTGCACCGGGTTCTGGCCCGGGTGCGGGACGACTCGACGATCCGGGCGATCGTCCTCACCGGCGCGGGCAAGGCGTTCTGCGCCGGCCTGGACCTGCGCGGGTACGGCACCCCGGACGGCGCCGCGGACGGCGAGGGCCGCCCCCAGGCCGGGTTGCGGGTGCAGAAGCACATCGCCGACCTGGTGGAGGCGTTCCGTGGTGCGCGCCCGCCGATCATCGCCGCGATCAACGGCGCCGCGGCAGGCGGCGGGATGGCGCTGGCGCTGATGGCCGACATCCGCATCATCGCCGACTCGGCGGCGCTGCACGCGTCGTTCATCAAACGCGGCCTGTCCAACTGCGACATCGGAGTCAGTTGGCTGCTGCCGCGCATGATCGGGTTCTCGCGCGCGGCGCAGATCCTGCTCACCGGCCGGACGATCGACGCCCTGGAGGCGGAACGCATCGGAATCGCCTCGTCCGTCGAATCGAGCAGCACCCTGATCGACGCGGCGCTGGGCACCGCCGAGGCGATCGCGCAGAACACCCCGTTCGGGGTGTGGATGACCAAAGAGGTGATGTGGTCGAACCTCGAGGTGCCGAGTCTCCGGGCGGCGATCGATCTCGAGAATCGCACCCAGATCCTGGCAGCCATGACCAAGGACCACCGCGAGGCGGTGAAGTCCTTCCTCGAGAAGCGACCGCCCGAGTATCTGAATCACTGAACTTCAGCGACCAGCAACACCGGCCCAACGGGGCAGTAAGTGAGGAATACCAGTGAAAGTCGGTATCGCCGCCGGATATTGGGGCTCCGGACCGCCGCGCAACGTCGAACGGATGCTCGCCGAAGCCGAAGCACTCGGCGTGGACAGCTTCTGGACGGCGGAGACCTACGGATCGGACGCGCTGACCCCCCTCGCCTGGTGGGGATCCCGCACGTCCACCATCACACTCGGAACCGCGGTCTGCCAGATGTCGGCCCGGACGCCGACGGCCCTGGCGATGGCGGCGCAGACGGTCGACCACCTCAGCGGGGGCCGGGTGATCGTCGGCATCGGCGCGTCGGGACCGCAGGTGGTCGAGGGCTGGTACGGGCAACCGTATCCCCGGCCGCTCGAGCGGACCCGCGAGTACGTCGAGATCATGCGTGCGGTGTGGGCCCGGGAGAAGCCGGTGACCTACGAAGGCAGGCACTATCAGCTGCCGCTGGACGGTGGCAGCGGTCTCGGAAAGCCGTTGAAGTCGATCGTTCACCCACTGCGCGAGGACATTCCGGTCTATCTCGGGGCGGAGGGTCCGAAGAATGTCGCGCTCGCCGCGGAGATCGCGGACGGCTGGACCCCGCTGTGGTTCTCGCCCAAGAGCGACGAGTTCTACCGCGCCGCGCTGGCCGAGGGGTTCGGCCGGGACGGGGCCCGCCGGTCGCCGTCGGATTTCGAGATCGCCAACGTGTGCTGGCTGGTCGAAAACGACGATGTGGAAAAGGCGGCGGCCAAGATCAAACCCGTCGTCGCGTTGTACGCCGGTGGCATGGGCGCGAAGGGCGCCAATTTCCACAACGACGTCTTCGCCCGCATGGGCTGGGCCGACGCCTGCGCCGAGATCCAGGAGTTGTACCTGCGTGGACGGCCCGATCTCGCCGCGCAGGCCGTTCCGACGGAGATGGTCGAGGACGTCGCGCTGATCGGGCCTGCCGACAAGATCTGTGAGGACATCGTGAACCGCTGGAAACCCACCTGCTTGACGACGCTGATCCTCGGCGGCTGGCCGAGGCCGGAGAACCGGGAACGCATCCTCGAGGCGGTGATGTCGTGACGCTCGATCCGCGCACCCCGATCCTCGTCGGCGGCGGACAGGTCAACGAGCGGAGCGGCGGAGTGGAACCCGTCGATCTGATCGTCGCGGCGGCCCGCGCCGCCGCCTCAGAGGCAGGATCGTCGCGTCTGCTCGAACTCGTCGACTCGGTGCGGTTGATCGGGATGCTGTCGTGGCGGTACCGCGACCCCGGGGCGCTGGTCGGCGAACGCATCGGCGCCGCCGTCCGGCACACCGGGTACACCGGCAGCGGGGGCAGCGGCCCGCAGGTCCTCGTCAACCAGGCGGCCGAGGACATCGCGGCGGGCCGGGCCGACGTGGTCCTGGTGGGCGGTGCCGAGTCCTGGCGGACCCGGATGAAGTTGCGGTCTCAGGGTGTTCGCCCGGAGTGGACCGTACAGGATGACTCGGTTCCATCCGCGGAGGTCCTCGTCCCCGAGGTGCCGATGGTCTTCGACGGTCAGTCCAGGATCGGGCTCGATCGGCCCGCGTACGTGTACCCGCTGTTCGAGCAGGCGCTGCGGATCTCGTCGGGGCGGTCGGAGGACGAGCATCGTGCCGCGATCGGCGCACTCTGGTCGGGATTCAGCAAGGTGGCGGCGACGAACCCGCACGCGTGGACCGGCCGTGAGTACACGGCCGACGAAATCGTCACGCCGTCCGAGGACAATCGGTGGATCAGCCGGCCGTACACCAAGCTGATGAACTCGAACAACATGGTGGAGCAGGGCGCGGCGCTGCTCCTCTGCTCCGTCGGCGTCGCTACCCGTCTCGGGATTCCCCGCGACAACTGGGTCTTTCCGCATGCGGGCACCGAAGCGCACGACACGTACGACATCGCCGAACGGGAGGCGCTCGATCGGTCACCCGCCATCCGGCTGGCGGGGGCGCGCGCCCTGGAACTGTCGGGAATCGGGCGGGACGACCTGGCGCACGTGGACGTGTATTCGTGCTTCCCGTCGGCCGTCCAGGTCGCCGCGGCCGAGTTGGGGCTGCCCGTCGACGATCCCGGTCGACCGCTGACGCTCACCGGCGGCCTGACGTTCGCGGGCGGTCCGTGGAACAACTACAGCACCCACGCGATCGCCACCCTGGCGACCCGGCTGCGCGAGGCGCCGGGAACGTACGGGCTGATCACGGCGAACGGCGGCTACCTCACCAAGCACGCGTTCGGCGTCTACCGGACGGAGCCGCCGCGCAGCGGTTTCCGGCGTCACGACGTTCAGGCCGACGTCGATGCGTTGCCGACCACGCGAGCGCTCACGAGCTATGAGGGGTCCGGCTCGATCGAGTCCTGGACCGTCGTGCACGGCCGCGACGGCGCCCCGGAGCGCGGCTTCGTGGCGGTGCGGACCGGCAGCGGCGAACGCACGCTGGCCACCACGACGGAAGCGGGCGCGCTGGCGCGTCTGGTCGGCGTCGACGTCGCGCGGGGCACAGCGGTCGTCGCCGCCGACGGCACGGTCCGGTTCGCGGACGATTGACTCCGGTTTACCTAAAGTCATAAGGTATAGGAATCGAGGGCATCCGCCGTGAGGCGTGAGGTTCTCACGGAGAAAAGGAGTTTCGAATGTCTGTCGAAGACTTCCGCGAACTGTACGAGCGGCACGTCGGATACGTGGTGTCCGGAGACATGAAGTCCGCACTCGCCGACATGGTTCAGGAGAACCTGCCCGCCGTGTTCGACGGTGTCACCGTTCCCCGCGGCGACGTCGACGGGTTCGAGATCAAGGACGTCCGGGCCGACGGTGACCGCCGCATCGGCGAGACGGTGTACACGACCCCGGGCGGCACGATCGGCCTGCGATCGATCTGGGAGCGTCACGACGGCCGCTGGCTGGCCGCGGCGCTCGAGAACTTCCCCGCCGAAGGAGGGCATCCGGCATGACGGGAGAACCGTGGGGACCGTCCGCCGACGGCCTCGACCAACCGTACTGGGACGGACTCACCCGAGGTGAGCTGCGACTCCAGCGTTGCGGCAACTGCAAGACCTGGATCTGGGGACCGCAATGGGTCTGCGGATCCTGCCACACCCTCGACCCGAACTGGGAGTCCGTGACGCCCACCGGGACCGTGTACAGCTGGTCGCGCAGCTGGTACCCGTTCATCACCGAACTGGCCGACCGGGTCCCGTACGTGACGGTCCTGGTGGAACTTCCCGAGGCCGGGCACCGCCGGGTACTCGGAATCCTGACCGGCGACGACACCGACGCCATCCGCATCGGCGACCCGGTCGTCGGGCACATCGAGCACGACGAAGGCGCGACCTGGCCGCTACTGCGCTGGCGTCGATCCACCGAAGGAGCGCAGGCATGAGTGCACTCACCATGCGCGGGGCGGCCGCCGTCGTCGGCGTGTCCGAACTGCATTACCGCCGCGGCGAGGCCCCGGCGGGTGAACTGAGGATGACGCTCGAGGCGATCCTCGCGGCATGCTCGGACGCCGGCATCTCGCCGCGCGAACTCGACGGATTCGTGTCGTATGCGGGCGGCGGGCACGACGGTGCGGTCATCGGCGGCGCACTGGGCGTCGACGACGTCCGGTGGTCGAACATGATGTGGGGCGGCGGCGGTGGGACGGTCGCTGCCGCGATCAACAATGCCGCCGTCGCGATCGCTGCCGGGCAGGCCGACTGCGTCGTCGTCTACCGCTCGATGGCACAGGCGGATACCGGTCGCCTCGGATACGCGAAGTACCACTACGGCCCGCACTTCCTCGCGCACGGCGTCGGATCGCCCGCCCAGGTGTGCGCGCTGCGGACACAGCGACTGCTCGAGCACGACGGGGTGCCGCGCGAGACCATGCGTGCGCTGGTGCTCGCCGCGTATCGGCACGCCCAGAACAATCCGACCGCGCAGGGCTACGGCAAGCCGCTCGACGAGGCGACGTACGAGTCGTCCCGCCTGATCACCGAACCGTTCCACCTGTACGACTGCTCGCGGGAGAGCGACGGCGCCGTCGCGCTGGTGCTGGTCTCCGCCGACCGCGCGAAGTCGCTGCGACCCGATCCCGCGTACGTTCTCGCGGGCGCCCAGGGCGCACCGGGCGGCTACTCCTCGATCATCGACAACGACGACCAGTACGCCACAGCGGGTTTCGCGGGCGCCGCCGGACGGCCCGGAGTCGCGGACCGACTCTGGGCCGCGGCAGGTCTCGGCCCCGACGACGTGGACGTCGTCCAGGTGTACGAGAACTTCAGCGGGCCCGCCGTCGCCGCGCTCATCGACCACGGCCTGGCGCCGTCCGGCCCCGCCGCAGGCGAGGTCCTCACCGTCGACAACCTCACCGCGGGCGTCGGCAAGCTCCCCGTGAACACGAGTGGCGGCAACATCGCCGACTCGTTCGTCAACGGAATGGGGCTCGCGGTCGAAGCGGTGCGGCAGATCCGCGGCACGTCGACCAATCCCGTGGCGCACGCCAAGACGTCGCTGTTCATCGGCGGCCCGATGGCACCGCTCGTCAGTTCGACGCTGTTCGCCCACGAAGACGTGCTGTAGCACCCCGACTCTGTGAGAAGGATCGACATGGACAACATGACCGTGGACCGCGACGCTCTGTTCATCGGTGGCCGGTGGGTCGCCCCGCAGGAGGGTGCCGCGGCCGACGTCGTCGAGGCTGCCACGGAGAAGGTGCTCGGGCGTTCGGCTCTCGCTTCCGCCGCCGACATCGACGCCGCCGTCTCCGCCGCACGCGACGCACTCCGCGGACCGTGGGGGCAGCTCGACAACCGCGCTCGCGCAGACCTTCTCGACGCGTTCGCGTCCGCGCTGAAGAAGCGTGGTCGCGACACCGCGACGTTGGTGAGCCGCGAGAACGGGATGCCGATCTCACTCTCCGCCGGGGTCAACGGTTTCGGACCCGCCGCCATGATCCGCTACTACGCCGCGCTCGTCCGCGACGCGGCGTCCGAGGACGTCCGTCCCAGCGCGTTCGGCGGCCGCACGGTGGTCCGGCGGGAGCCGGTGGGCGTCGTCGCCGCGATCACCCCGTGGAACTACCCGCAACCGCTCGCCGCGATGAAGATCGCGCCCGCGCTCGCGGCCGGCTGCACCGTGGTGCTCAAGGCCGCCCCCGAAACCGCGCTCGACGCGTTCGCGTTCGCGGATGCCGCCGAGGAAGCCGGTCTGCCGCCGGGAGTGTTGAACATCGTGCCCGCGGGCCGCGAGGCGAGCGCCTACCTGGTGCAGCACCCGGGGGTCGACAAGGTCGCGTTCACCGGTTCGACGGCAGCGGGACGAGCGATCGGGGAGGTGTGTGGCAGGCTGCTGCGCCCCGTCACGCTCGAACTCGGCGGCAAATCGGCTGCAATCGTGGCACCCGACGCCGACCTGTCCGTGTTCGCCGCGAACCTCGCGGAGGTGTCGCTCGTGAACAACGGCCAGACGTGCCATGCGAGTACCCGGATCCTCGCCCCCCGTGCCCGGTACGAGGAGGTCGTCGAGGCGGTCACCGAGACGGTCCGGGGTCTCGTCGTCGGGGATCCCCTCGACAAGGCCACCGCGATCGGGCCGTTGGTCAGCGCCGCCCAGCGCGAGCGCGTGCTCGGCTACATCGAGGACGGGCGCAGCGCGGGCTACCGCACGACGACCGGCGGGGGCGTACCGGATTCGCAGCCGCTCGGCTGGTTCGTCGAGCCGACGGTGTTCGTGGACGTGGACAACTCCGCCCGCATCGCCCAGGAGGAGATCTTCGGGCCCGTTCTGACGATCACCCCCTACACGGACGAGGACGAGGCCGTGGCGATCGCCAACGACTCCGAATACGGCCTGGGCGGCACGGTCTGGACCGCAGACGAGGAGCACGGCCTCGCCCTGGCCTCCCGGGTCCACAGCGGGACCGTCGGCGTCAACCATTACGCCCTCGACCTCGACGCGCCGTTCGGCGGCGTCAAGTCGTCCGGTCTCGGACGTGAACTCGGTCCGGAAGGCCTGAATCCGTATTTCGCGACGAAGTCCGTGTACTTCGGAACACGCTGATTCGAAACGCTTTTCATTCACCATCAGATCTGATCGAACGGAGCAGGCGATGACGCTACCGCTGACCGGTGTCCGCGTACTGGACCTCACCGACGGCCTCGGTGAGTCGTGTGGCCGGTACCTCGCCGACCTCGGCGCGCAGGTGACGAAGGTGGAAGGTCCGGGAGGTGCCCGTTCACGCCGCGCCGAGCCGGTGGTGGACGGGGTCAGCATCCCGTTCGCGCTGCGCAACGCGAACAAGCGGGGGATCGTCGTGGACCTCGACGACCCCGTGGGCCTCGATCGGCTGCGGGAACTCGCCGCGGAATCCGACATCCTGATCGAATCGCACGCGCCGGGCGCGCTGAGCGAGCGCGGAGTGGGCGCGGCTGAACTCTCCGCTCTCGCACCGTCACTGGTGTGCGTGTCGGTCACGCCGTTCGGGCAGACCGGGCCCTACCGGGACTGGGCGGCCACGGAACAGGTGCTGTACGCACTGAGCGGTGTGCTGTCCCGCTCCGGCGCTCCCGGAGCCGAACCCCTGCTTCCTCCCGCCGGCCTGGTGGAGGAGACGGTGGGGATGCACGCCGCCTGGTCGGCGCTGCTCGCCTACTACGACCGCATCCACACCGGTCGCGGCCAAGTCGTGGATCTGTCGGCCTTCGAAGCGCTCGTCCACGGCTTCGATCCCGGTTTCGGGACGCAGGGTTCCGCGGCCGCGGGGCGCTCCGACGACTTCCCCCGGAATCGGCCGGACGCGTCGAACTTCTATCCGGTGTTCCCCTGTGCCGACGGCCACGTGCGGATCTGCCTGCTGGCCAAACGGCAGTGGCGGGGAATGTTCGCATGGCTCGGCGAGCCGGAGGAATTCGCCGACCCGAAGTACGACACGATTCCGGCCCGATTCGCCGCCGCCGACGCCCTGCACCCCCTCATCGAGGCGCTGTTCGCGACCCGCACCCGCGACCAGCTCGTCGCGGAGGGCGCGGCCAGGGGAGTGCCCGTCGGCGGCGTCCTCTCGCTCGGGGAAGTGCTGACGACCGAGCACTTCGACGTGGCCGGTGCCCTCGCGGACATGGAGATCGCCACCGGGGTGCACGCCCGGGTTCCGACGGGATACGTGTCGATCGACGGCGCACGCGTCGGAATCAGGACCCCGGCGCCCGAGGTCGGGGAGCACGACGCCCAGCCCCGGGCGGCGCGGGAGGCGCCGGCGGGCGAGGCGTCCGGGACCCGGCAGCTGGGCACCCGCCCACTCGACGGCCTCCGCGTTCTCGACCTGGGCGTGATCGTCTTCGGCGCCGAACTCAGCCGTCAGTTCGCCGACTACGGCGCCGATGTCGTCAAGGTCGAGAATGCCAAGTTCCCCGACGGTCTCCGCCAGTCGAAGCGGGGTGCGGCGCTGGCCGCGTCCGTCGCCTGGGGGCACCGCAACAAGCGCAGCCTCGGTCTGGACCTGCGCAGCCCCGAGGGCGGGGAGTTGTTCCGCCGACTCGTCGCCGAGGCCGACGTGGTCCTGGCCAATTTCAAGCCCGGAACACTCGCGTCGATGGGCCTGTCGTACGACGAACTCGCCGCACTCAACCCCCGCATCATCGTGTCCGAGAGCAGCGCGTTCGGCAGTACCGGACCGTGGAACAACCGACTCGGATACGGCCCGCTGGTGCGTGCCGCGTGCGGTGTGTCCGCCCTGTGGCGGTACCCCGGGAACGAGGATCTGCTCTGTGACGGCTCGACCGTCTATCCCGATCACATCGCCGCCCACGTCACGGCGATCGCGGTGCTCGCCGCCCTGATCCAGCGGACCCGCACGGGTAGGGGCGCAGCGCTCGAGGTGGCGCAGGCGGACACCGCGCTCGTCCAACTCGGTGCTCAACTCGTCACCGAATCGCTCCGACCGGGCACCGTCTCCGCGCCCGGCAACTCGGACCCGTTCGCCGCGCCGGCCGGGGTGTTCGCCTGTGCGGGTGACGACGAGTGGTGCGTCGTGTCGGTCAGGGACGACGACGACTGGGTGCGACTGTGCGCCGCGATCGGCACGCCCGAACTGGCGGATGTTCCAGCGTTCCGCACCCGGGCCGAGCGGATCCGCAACCGCGTGGACGTCGACGCCGTGCTGGGTGAGTGGCTGCAGACGCGTTCTCCCGCAGCGGCGGTCGCGCAGTTGCAGGCGGCGGGAGTGCCCGCCGGGATGATGCTGCGACTTCCCGAACTGCTCACCGATCCGCACCTGGCGGCCCGCGACGCCTACACGGTCACCCGTCACGCGTTGCTCCCGAAGGCGTTGCCCACGGCAGCCCGCGTCGCGCGCTTCTCGGCCATTTCCGATCCGCCGCTGAGCCAGGCCCCGCTCGCCGGGCAGCACACCCGCGAGATCTGCGAGGAGCTGCTGGGTATGACGTCCGCCGAGGTGGATCGTCTCGTGGACGAGGGAATCCTGCAACCGCCCGTCACGGATCCCCCGCTCGGGGTGGCCGCCTCCGCCGCGCGGTGACACGCGAGTGGATTCGACAGCGGCCCGGGTTACCCTGGGCCGCTGTCGAATCACGTCCATGTCACCGGTGTTCCGGTGAGGTCGAAAGCCCGAAGGTAAAGTCTGGACAAACCTAATGGCTGTTGGTTAACGTGGCACCCGTCACAATCATTCTCGAACTCTTCGAGACCGCACGACACGGAGTGTGTGCATGACGACCAACCCATCAACCGCCGCAGACGGTGCCACGACGGTCTCCGAGTCCGGGTCCGCCGGCGACTCGAAGCGAGCCAGCCGAGCCGCCTTCGTCGGAACTCTGCTCGAATACTACGATTTCAGTCTCTACGCCTCCGCCGCGTCGGTGGTGTTCGGGAGCGTCTTCTTCTCCGGTGCGAGTCCCTTCCTGGCCACGCTGCAAGCGGTCGGGACGTTCGCGGTCGGCTTCCTCGTCCGGCCGATCGGCGGCGTCGTCCTCGGCAGCCTCGGCGACCGGATCGGACGGAAGAAGATCCTCGTCTTCACCCTCGTGATGATGGGGGCCGCGACGATGCTCGTGGGTCTGCTGCCCGGCTACTCGCAGATCGGCTGGCTGGCCCCGGCCCTCCTCGTCCTCCTCCGGATCCTTCAGGGAATCGGGGCCAGCGCCGAATACGGCGGCGCGACCCTGGTCGCGGTGGAGTTCGCGCCGCAACGCCGAAAGGGACTTCTCGGATCCCTGCCCGGGGCGGGAGCGTCCATCGGCGGCGTTCTCGGCACCAGTGCCCTGCTGATCGTGTCGGCCGCCCTTCCCGAGGAAGCCTTCATGTCGTGGGGATGGCGCCTGCCGTTCCTGCTCAGCGGACTGATTCTGCTGTACGGCCTGTCGCTGCGGGCCCGGTTGCCCGAGACTCCGGCGTTCCGCCACATCGAGGAATCGAACGACAAGACCACCTCCCCGGTTCTCGACGTCATCCGCCGGCAACCCCGCGCCATCCTGTCCGTACTCGTGATGGTGTTCGGGCAGGCCGGTCTCGGCTACTTCTATCTCGTCTTCATGCTGACGTTCGGCCGCAACCAATTGGGCATGGGGCAGACCGACATCCTGATCGGCCTGGTGCTCGCGCAATTGAGTTGTGCGGCATTCATTCCCCTGTTCGGGATGCTGTCGGACCGGGTGGGCCGACGACCGGTCATCATCTCCGGCTTCGTGTTCTCCGCGCTGCTCGCCTTCCCGGCGTTCTGGCTCGTCGGGCACGGGGGCGGTAGCGCCGCGTTCTGGTTGGTCCTGGTGCTGGGGAACGGGGTCGGTGTCGCTGCGATCTTCGGGCCGATGGGGGCGTACGTCACCGAACTCTTCGAGACCCGGCACGCCTTCAGCGGTCTGGGGCTGGGCCGTGAACTCGGGAACGCGCTCGGCGCCGCGCTCGTGCCGGTCCTCGCGGTGCAACTCGCGTTCAACGACGGTGGCAGCACCGCGGCACTGAGCATCCTGCTGGTGGCGATTTCGGTGGCGGGCGTCGCCGCCGCATGGGTCTCGGTGTCGCGCACACAGCTCGCAACGGACGGTGCGGAGCGGGCCCCGTCGTCGCCCGAGGTCGCCGCATAACGGCCGACGCTCACACGGCGGGATGGGCCCGGGGAAACCTCGGCCCATCCCGCTTTCGCACGTCGAGGTTCAGGGCAGCGGCGCGACAGGATGGCAGGCGGGGGCAACGGCCGTCGCCGGGTCGAGGAGGTTGCGCACGATCCGGAGCGTGATGTCGTCGTACACCATGGTTCCGTGATTGGTCAGATCCTCGGGGCAGAATTCCTGAACCACGACGTTGGACACGTTCGGTCCGGGCGGCAGTTGCGACTCGCTCAGTTGCACGACGAGGTCGTGCCGCGAACTGACGGTCGCATACTCGACTTCCGGGCGGGTCATGCCACCCTCACCGGTCTCCGTGACGAACGCCGAACCCGCCGTCCCGTCGTCGACCGCCGGAATCACGTTCCCGACGGCATCTTTCGCCTGGGAATGCGCAGCGAGAAAATGCAGCATTCCGTAGGCGCTGATGCCGTTGGTGGCGGGAGCGACCCCGATCATCGTGCCGATCTTCGACTCTCCACCGAGGTGGTTGATGTAATACAGCGGCACGAGTCCGCCCTGGGAGTGCCCGACGAGGTCGACTCGGTCGGCGCCGGTGGCGGCGAGGACCGTCTCGACGAAATCGCCGACCTGCCGGGCGGACACGCGCATGTCGCCGGTCTGATGGAACGGGCCGGTGTCCGGGCCCCCGTAGTCGAGGCCGAAGACGCAGTAGCCGTCGGTTTTCAGCTGGGGTGAGTACATCGCCCAGTTGGCGTAGCTGTTCTCGAATGTTCCGTTGACGAGGACGACGGGCCGCGGATGAGCGGCGTCCGGCTTGCACGAGAAATCGTTCATGCCCTGCGGAATCGCGTCGGGATGCTCGATGGAATAGGCCCACGCGGCAGGCCACCCGGTTTGCGGGGGCCCGACCGGAGCCTTGTCCGGGGCGGCGTCGGCCACCGCCGGAGTGCCCAGGACTGCCAGGGCCCCGAGAACTGCCACCGTGCGCGCGCGTGCACCCATCGCGTCCGACTCCTCTACCCCAGGGGGACCATTTTACCTAACAAATATAGTTTCTTCGCGGATGGGCGTGGGTGGGAACGGCGCAAAAAGGGGTGCGGCGAAGATTACTTCGCCGCACCCCTTCTCCTCGGAATCGTTCAGGCCTTCATCAGGTCTCGATGGATGATTTCCTTCATGATCTCGTTGGTGCCGCCGTAGATCCGCTGGATCCGCGCGTCGATGTACGCCTTGGCGACGGGATACTCCATCATGTAGCCGTACCCACCGTGGAACTGCACCCCGGCATCGATGACACGGCCCTGCAGTTCCGTGGCCCAGAGCTTGGCCTTCGCCGCATCCACCGCGGTGAGGGTGCCGGCGTTGTGCTCACGTACGCACCGGTCGATGTATGCGCGGGACACCTCGACGGCCGTCTGCAGTTCGGCGAGGGTGAAGCCGAGGCCCTGAAACTCCCCGACCCGCTTGCCGAAGGCAGTCCGCTCCTTGACGTAGTCGAGGGTCCAGCCGAGGACCGCCTCGGCGGACACCTGCGCGGCGATGCCGATGCCGAGTCGTTCGAGGGGGAGGCTCTGCATCAGATACGCGAATCCCGAACCGAGCTCACCGAGCAGATTCTCCTTGGGGACGCGGACGTCCTCGAAGAACAACTCGGCGGTGTCCTGGGCGTGCAGACCGAGCTTGTCGAGCTTGCGGCCCCGGGCGAATCCCGGCGTCCCGTCTTCGACGACGAAGAGGCTGAACCCGCGGGAGCCGGAGGAAGGATCGGTCTTCGCGAACACGATCACCAGGTCGGCGAGGATTCCGCTGGTGATGAACGTCTTGGACCCGTTGATCACCCAGCTGTCGCCGTCGAGGACCGCCGTGGTCTGGATGGCGCGCAGGTCGCTGCCCGCGGCAGGCTCGCTCATCGCGATCGCGCCGATGGTCTCGCCGGTGACGAACCCGGGCAGCCAGCGCCGGCGCTGCTCGTCGTCGGCGTGACGGAGCAGGTAGTTCAGGACGATGTCGTCGTTCGTGGAGAATCCGGACTGCAGGGCCGACGCGCCGACCCGGGCGATCTCCTGCTGGATCACGAAGCGGAAGCGGTAGTCCAGTTCGCCCGGCCCGCCGTACTCCTCGGGGACGGGCAGTCCGAGCAGACCCTGGCGACCGGCTGCCAGCCAGGTCTCGCGATCGATCAGGCGATCCGCATCCCATTTCTCGAGTTGGGGCACCACGTGCTTGTCGACGAATCCCCGCACGGATTCGCGGAACAACTCGTGGTCCCGGTCGAACAGATCGCTCTGCATGTCTTCCTCCTGATGCGGGACGCCCGTGGGGCGCCCCGCACATCATGTGTTGTCAGTTCGTTGCCAGTAGTTTCTGCGTCTCACGCCGGAACACCTGGTTGGCGACCTCGTTCTGGCCCAACACCATCCGGCCGGCGTTGGCGCTGGTCATGCCGTGCTGCGAGTCCCGCAGGAGGGGGAAATCCTCCGCGTGGAGAACGGCGAGGAGGATCTCCCAGTTCTTGGTCCACAGGCGGTTCCACCTCTCCTCGGTCATCTCGGTCTCCGCGACCGGCGGCACGATCAGGCGCATCTCCATGCGGCAGCGCTGCGGATCGGTGGGGTGCGGCCGGAAGGTGAGGAGCTGGAAGTGAT
The DNA here is from genome assembly GCF_029269925.1 of Rhodococcus sp. T2V. Taxonomy (NCBI): domain Bacteria; kingdom Bacillati; phylum Actinomycetota; class Actinomycetes; order Mycobacteriales; family Nocardiaceae; genus Rhodococcus; species Rhodococcus sp. T2V. The sequence continues at coordinate 40,378 of NZ_JARJBD010000042.1, read as the reverse complement.
CCGGCTGCCGCAGCAGGGTGCTGTTGGGAAGCAGGAAATGGGTTTCCGTGATGTCCTTGGCCAGGCTCCGGTCACCGGGATCCTCTTCGATCCACCGGTCGATCGACTTGCGCGGCGCGATGAATCGGCAGTGCCTGCCGAAGTCCTCGAATGCCAGCACGTTGGTGTGGATGTGCTTTGCCGCGGTATTCGGGTGGGCGTACTGGATGTGATACCCGTCGAGGAAGGCGTCCTGCATGATCTTCCAGTTCACCGGCTCGTCGAATCCCTCGGACTGGAAGGCGATCTTGGAACCGAGGTCGTAGCCGGCGACGATCGTATCCATCTCTTCGCCGAGCCAGCCCGCCACGTCGATCTCGGCGTCCGCGTCGTCGACGACCCAGATGAAACCGTGACGCTCCTCGGTCGGCAATTCCACGAGCCCCATGTCGGTGGTGTCGGTCTCGCCGAACGTGTTGTCGCGGGTGATCGTCCGGAGGCTGCCGTCCGTGTCGTACGACCACCGGTGGTAGGGGCAGGAGAAGAGTCGGCAACGGCCCTTCTCCTCCTTTTCGAGGAGGGCGCCACGGTGCCGGCAGAGGTTGACGAACGTCTTGACGCCGCCGTCGCGCTGACGGACCACGATGATGTTGTTCCGCGGCATCTGCAGGGTGAAGAAGTCGCCGGCGCGGGGGATCTCGGAACCGTGAGCGACGATCGAGGGGACACGTCCGAAGATGAGGTCACGTTCCCGCTTGGCCACGGCCGGATCGGTGAATTCCTCCGGCTGGAACCACGTGATGTGGTCGAATTCGTCCGTCGTGTCGTTGCGCAGGTGATCCAGGGCGCGGCGAATGCGTTCCTCGCGGGGGGCTCCGACCTCGGTCATTGCGTTTCCTCCAGTGTCGTGCGGAGTCGATGGGCCCGGCGTTGTCGCCGCTACCCGTCACCGGCTCCGAATGCGGTGTGGATCGACCCGTTAAATCTAACTCACATAGATTTATGTGTAAACCCTCGCAGGTCCGGCCGTTGCGGGTGTTATCAATGAGCATTAGGTTTAGGTGACACCGTCCGATGAGGAGTGATACGGATGATTTCCTGTCAGTGGTGCGAGGAACTCGCAGACGACGACCGCGACGAAGTTCTCGCCCTGGTGGGCGCGGCCGCGGAATACGACGACGAGGCGGGGTTCTCGCGCATCGAACCGCGTGACGTCACGGCACGTTCGCGGCCGGGGATGCGGGTATCGCATCTTGCTGTCAAGGCGCGCCGCGGTTTGAGCGCCGTCGACGACGTTCCGCTCGTCGTGGTGGCGTACCTCAACATCGCCGTGGACGACGACGGTCTCGGGACCGTCCAGTTCGTCGTGCATCCCGACTATCGATCGCGGGGGATTGCGACCCTGCTCGTCGAGGAACTGGGCCTCGACGTGGACCGGCCGGACGGCTGGATGGGTACCGGTGCACGCGCGCTGCGCGTCTGGGCCTTCGGCACGCATCCCGCGGCCGAGCGCCTGACTCGACGGTTCGGGATCTCGTCGGTGAGCCGGCTGTGGACCCTGTTCCGCAGCCTGACCGGGCCGTTCGCGGTTCCGCTCGATCCGGTGCACCTCCCGGCCGGGTCCGTGCTGGAGGCGCCGCGCGGGCTCGGGGCCCGCGAGTCGGTGACGGCTCTCGACGACGTGCTGGGCCGTTCGGGAATTCCGGCCGCTCAGCTCGAGAAACTGGCGGAGAGTCGTGCCCACGGAACCGGGTCCGTCGTACTCGCGTCCGGAGACGCCGGCCGGCCCCAGGGGTTCGTCTGGCTGGACCCGTCGCTGCACACGCACCTCGAACTACGGGCGGCGTGGATCCGTGCGCTGGTGCTCGAGAAGGAGGCGCGGGGCGGTGGCCTGGGTGCGGCGCTGCTCGTGCGGGCGCTCGAGGTGCTGCGCGAGGCGGGGGCCCAGATCGCCTTGATGAGAATAGATCCCGACGACGACGGTGCGGTCCGGCTCTGCCGGCTGCTGTCGTTCGAGCAGGAGGATGCGCATACGTGCTACCAGGTCGGTGAGTGGCACGAGGCTCCCGGCTACCTCTGAGGCATGAGACGGAGAACGATATTTGTGTCACTGTTGACGGGCGGCGAATGCCGCGCTACTGTCCTGTGACACGGTTCACAAGCAGTGTCCGTTTCGAGGGCGTCCGGCCGACGGCCCTCGAACCCAAGACCCACATCCAGTGCTCACATCGCGCGCACGCCGCGCGACATTTCGGCGCACATCACCGACATCTCAGGCTCGGTTGAACGAGAGGACACGTCATGGCACGACTCGAGGGGAAGGTCGCGTTCGTCACCGGTGCCGCACGCGGACAGGGACGTTCGCACGCGGTGCGACTGGCGGAGGAGGGCGCCTCCGTCATCGCGATGGACATCTGCGAGCAGATCGACACCGTCTTCTATCCGATGGCGACCACGGACGACCTCGCCGAGACCGAACGCCTGGTCAAGGAGGCCGGCGGTTCCATCGTCACGTCGGTGGGCGACGTCCGGAACCGCGCCGACGTCCAGCGCGCGTACGACGCCGGGATCGAACAGTTCGGTCACGTCGACATCGTCCTGCCCAACGCCGGCATCATGCCCGTCATCGGACCCGGAAATCAGCCGCAGGCGTGGCACGACGCCATCGACGTGATGCTCACCGGCGTGTGGCACGTACTCGAGGTGACGGTGCCCGGGCTGATCGAGCGGGGCGAGGGCGGGTCGATCGTCATCACCAGTTCCGCCGCGGGCCTCACCAGCATCGGGCTCAACACGTTCCCCGGCCAGGCCGGTTACTCCGCGGCCAAACACGGCGTCGTCGGTCTCATGCGCCTGTACTCGAAGCAGCTTGCCAAGCACAGCATTCGGGTCAACACCGTGCATCCCACCGGGGTGAACACCCCGATGGTGGCCAACGCCGAATACGGCGAGTTCGTGAACTCGCACCCCGAGGTCGCGAACGACGAATCGTACAAGAATCCGATGCCGGTCGAGCTGATCGAGGCCGTCGACATCAGCAACGCCATCGTGTTCCTCGCCTCCGACGAGGCGCGGTACGTCACGGGCGTGACCCTGCCGGTCGATGCCGGCTACAACAACCGCTGAGCGAAGGGAATTTTCGACCATGACGACAACAGAGTCGGCGGCCGCGGCGCCTCCGAAGATCGCCGATCGCGAGCAGGTGTTCGTGGGCGGCCGGTGGGTGGAGTCGACGGGAGACGAGTGGATCGACCTCGTCGACCCGTTCACCGAGAAGAAGGCGGCGCGAATCCGCAGCGCCACAACCGAAGACGTCGAACGCGCCGTGCAGGCCGCTCGCACGTCGTTCGATTCCGGCGAGTGGGCGTCGCGCACGATGGCCGAACGCGCCGACGTCCTCGACGAGATCGCTGCGCGACTCGAGAGTCGCGTGGAGGAGTTGACCCCGCTCGGCGTGATCGAGGTCGGCATCCCCGTCGCGGTCAGCGGCCCGACCCAGCAGATGACCGCCGGGTTGTTCCGCGCCGTGGCGGCCGTGGCCCGCGACTACTCCACCCGCGACGACCGGACCAGGGCAGACGGCGGGGTCTCGCGAATCCTGAAGGAACCGACCGGGGTCGTCGCAGCCATCATTCCCTGGAACGGGCCCATCGGGACGATCGCCTTCAAGGTGGCCCCCGCACTCGCCGCAGGGTGCTCGGTGATCCTCAAGACGGCGCCGGAGGCCCCGGTGTCGCCGTCCGTGTTCGCCGACGTCATCGGGGAACTGACGGCCGAAGGCAAGATTCCGGACGGTGTCGTCAGCGTTCTCTGCGCCGACCGGGAGGTATCCGAAACTCTCGTCACCAACCCCGACGTCGATCACATCACGTTCACCGGAAGCACTCTCGCCGGGCGGCGCATCATGTCGCTCGCCGGTGAGCGCATCGCCCGGGTGTCGCTCGAACTCGGTGGCAAGTCGGCGGCGATCATCCTCGACGACGCCGACCTGGGGCACGTCATGCAGTCGCTCCCGATGGGTGGCTGCATGCAGAGCGGTCAGGCGTGTATCGCGCTGACGCGGGTGCTCGTGTCACGCAAGCGCCACGACGAGGTGGTCGAGGCGCTCAAGGGCGCACTGGGTTTCCTCACCATGGGAAACCCGTGGGAGCAGACGACGTTCCTCGGCCCGCTCGCCATGGAACGGCAGCGTGACCGGGTCGAGAGCTACATCGCCTCGGCGAAGGAGGAGGGTGCGACCGTCGTGCTCGGCGGCGGCCGTCCCGCAGGCGTCGACCACGGCTTCTTCGTCGAACCGACCCTGATCGACGGCGTGCGCAACGACATGCGCGTCGCGCAGGAGGAGATCTTCGGTCCCGTGGTCTCCGTGATCACCTACGAGGACGAGGAGGAGGCGATCGCCATCGCCAACGACTCGATCTACGGACTGTCCGGCGCGGTGTACACCGCCGACCTCGAGCACGGTTTCGAGGTGGCGCAGCGCATCCGGACCGGAACGGTCAGCGTGAACGCCACCATCATCGACTTCACCGTGCCCTTCGGCGGTTACAAGCAGTCCGGCGTCGGACGTGAAGGCGGCGTCGAGGGTCTCGAGGAGTTCTTCGAGACCAAGACGGTGCATCTGCCCGCCATCGGGTAGCGGATCGCCGGCACCGAGATGACGAAGGGCCCCTGGAACATCGTGTCCCAGGGGCCCTTCGCGTCGTCGGGCGCCGCGTGTCAGGCGGAGCGTTCCTGCGGCGCGTTCGCGGCGGCCGCGTCGTTTCGCATCACGCCGTACAGGAAGCTGCGGATCATCTCCTCGAACAATCGCTTCGACGAGAGTTCGTTGGCGGCAAGCGCTTCGGCGAGGAGCGGCTGAGACTCCGGATCGACGTTCGGGAAGATCGTGGCCCGGGTGCTCGGCTTGCGCATCGCCTCCGTGAGGACCGCGCCGATCGACAACGTCTCCATCCCGTCCAGGATCTGGACGTGGAGATGCGTCGGAACGCCGGAGTCCAGCAGGAACCGGGCCGTGTCCTCGTACGTGCCGATCAGGAGGTCCCGGGGCAGGTACTGCAGCAGGATCGGCGCGGCGTTCCGGTGCCGCAGGATGGCCTGGCGGAAATTCATGCTCAACGCCACGAAGAACTCGGGCCAGTCGGGACCGGGTTTGCGGCGGGGACGGACTACGGACGCGCCGGCGATGTGCCGAGCCACCGCGGAGAGGATCTCGCTCTTGTCCGCGAAGTGGTGGTACAACGACGGCGCCTGCACTCCGAGGTGCTTGGCCAGTCGCGGCAGACTGAATGCCTCGAGTCCTTGGGAATCGATGATCTCGATGGACGCCTGCACCGCAGCCGCGCGGCTGATCAGGGGCTTCGATGGTCGGGGCATGTCAGGCTTTCCGGTCAGGGTGTTCGCTCGGATGGTTGTCAGTCATGATGAGGTGAATCGTAGTCGGTCGTGGTCACCTCATGGGTGTAGGCGACGTCGCCGTCGAGGAAGTCGAGCAGGCCACCGCTGAGCAGGTCGTTGTCGTCGCCGCTGACCATGTGCCCGGCCCCTCCGACATCGATGTGACGGGCCGTCGGGATCAGTTCCAGCAGGTCACGCGCACCGTCCGCGCTGACGACGTCGGACTGGGCGCCCCGGATGAGGAGGGTCGGGACGCGCACCGCGCGCGCCGCGGCACGGGCCCGTGCTTCCCGGACCTCGGCGTGGGCGTCGGTGTTCTCCCGATACGTGATCATCCGTGGATCCCAGTGCCAGTACCAGCGCCCGTCGCGGAGGCGAAGGTTCTTGCGAAGTCCCTCGACGCGCGGCGGACGACGACGGTGCGGGTTGTAGGCGACGACGGCGTCGAGCGCGTCGTCGAGGGTGTCGAAACCGGCGAGGCCGCTCTCCATGAACGACGTGATCTTGGCGAGGCCGCCGGGTTCGGCGCGGGGCGTGATGTCCACCAGAACCAGCGCGCGGCCGATGCCGTGGTCGCCCTGTGCGAGCAACGACGCCATTCCTCCCATGGACGCGCCGACCAGGACCGGTGGCTCGTCGAGACCGGCGGCGACGGCCGCGACGTCGCGCGCATGGGCGTTGCTGCCGTAGTCGCCGTCCTCGGCCCACTCGCTCTCACCGTGACCGCGAGCGTCGATGGCCAGGGCGCACCAGCCGTTGTCGGCGAGTCGAATTCCGGTGCGCTGCCACGAATGGCGGGTCTGCCCACCACCGTGCAGCAGCAGGACGATTCCCTTCCTCTTCGCGGACGCCGGCTCCCACCGGTCCGCGACGAGTGTGACCCCGTCGCCTCGCAGTTCGGTGCGCATCGTGGTGATCGGCATGGTCGTTGTCGCCTTTCGTCGGTCAGTGACCGGAGGTTCCGCCGTCGACGGCGAGCGTCGAACCGGTGATGTAGCCCGAGGCCCGGCTGGCGAGGAAGACCACCGCCGCGTCGAGTTCGCGCTGGGTGGCGGTCCGTCCGAGTGAACAGTCGTGGAGGAATGCCGCGAGTGTCTCCGCCGACATCTCGCCGATCATGTCGGTGTCGACGAATCCCGGTGCGATCGCATTGACCCGGATGCCCTTGCGCCCCGACCACTGGTTCGACAGATCCCTGGTCAAGCCGATGAGCCCCGCCTTGCTCGACGAGTACGCGGCCTGCGGGAGTACCGACTTCACCAGGCCGAGCATGCTGGTGATGTTGACGATGCTGGAACCGGGGCCCATCACGCGGGCGCAGGCCTGCGCGGCCCAGTAGGCGCCGAAGAGGTTCACGTCGAGCACCGCCCGATAGTCCTCGGGCCGCTCGCGCGTGGCGGGTGCGGCGTGGGTGACCCCGGCATTGTTCACCAGGATGTCGAGTCTGCCGAACCGGTCGATCGCCGCCCGGGCGAGCGCGTCGCACTGCTCTGGATCGGTCACGTCGGTGGGGACGACCAGGCAGTCGCGACCGCGTTCGGTCACCGATCGGGCGACCGCGTCGAGTCGGTCGCGCCGTCGTGCGGCGATCACGACATCCGCGCCCGCCTCGGCGAGCGCGCACGCGAAACCTGCGCCGAGGCCGCTGCCCGCGCCGGTGACGACGGCCACGGAGTCGGTCAGGCGGAACAGGTCGAGCACCGATTCGGTTGCCTGCGGGTTCATGAGCGAGGTCTCCCATCCAAAATTCTAATGCACATAGGTTTATCGCAGGTGCTGCCGTGGGGCAACATCTCCGACGTGCGTCTTGCGTGACATTAATCTAATGACATAAGATTTACGAGCAAGTGCAGTCGAGTGGAACGAGACGGGTACATGACCAGCAATGCGAACCAGGAGCGGCTGCAGATGCAGGTCGCCGGTAAGGAAACGCTTGCCGACGGCGTCGTGCGACTCACGCTGGTCGACGAGTCCGGTGCCGCGGCCCCGGCCTGGACGCCGGGTTCGCACATCGATCTGGTCCTCGACGACACGATCACCCGCCAGTACTCGCTGTGCGGGGATCCCGGCGACACGACGTCGCTGACCGTGGCCGTGCTCCGTGAGGCCGACGGTCGAGGCGGCTCGATCCGCGTCCACGACAAGCTCGAATCCGGCGACCTCGTCACCGTGGCCGGTCCCCGGAACCACTTCGCCCTCGTCGACGCGGACTCGTACCTGTTCGTGGCGGGCGGGATCGGCATCACGCCCCTGCTCCCCATGGCGCGGGAAGTGGATTCGAGGGGAACGCCCTGGCGCCTGCTCTACGGCGGGCGGACCCGCGCGAGCATGGCGTTCGCCGACGAACTCGCGGACGCACACCCGGATCGGGTGCTCCTCCGCCCGCAGGACGAGCACGGACACCTCGATCTCGCCACGGCCCTCGACGAGGCCGAGCCGGGAACCGTCGTGTACTGCTGCGGGCCGGAACCGTTGCTGCAGGCCATCGAATCGGCGTGCCGGGAACGTCCGCACGTCACCCTGCACGTCGAGCGTTTCGCGCCGAAGGCGCTTCCGGAAGGCGACGACGGCGCGTTCGAGGTCGAACTCGGCCGATCCGGGCGCACGGTGCAGGTTGCCGCGGACGAGACGGTTCTCGACGCCGTCCTCCGGGAAGGCCTCGACGTCGACTTCTCCTGCCGGGAGGGCACCTGCGGAACGTGCGAGGTCGCGGTCCTCGGCGGCACCCCCGATCACCGGGACTCCGTTCTCAGCGAGGACGAGCAGGCGGAGAACGACGCGATGATGATCTGCGTATCCCGGAGTTGCACACCCAAGCTGATCCTGGATCTCTGACCGATGGTGACGACGGGGGCGGAGTCGGCCACGGTCACGCTTCCGGCCCGACGGTCCGGGGAGCGCGATCGGCTGCTGGTCCCGGCGCTGTGCTTCGTCGTCATGACCACGGCCGTCATGCAGACGGCGGTCGTGCCGCTGCTCCCCGCGATGGCGTCGCAACTCGGGGTCGATTCGGCCGCCGTGGGCTGGGTGGTCACCGCGAACCTGCTCGCCGCGGCAGTGTGCACTCCGGTTCTCGGCAGACTCGCCGATCGGCAAGGTCCGCGCCCGGTGCTGCTGGGGACGCTCGTCCTGGTGCTCCTCGGTTCGGTGCTGTGCACCGTCACCGAGGAACTCCCGTTCCTCGTGCTCGGCCGAATCCTTCAGGGGGTGTCGTTCGCGCTGTTCCCGATCGGCGTCGCCGTGCTGAGAGGGCGCCTCGACCCGCGCCGGCTCCTCGGTGCCATCGGGCTGATGTCGGGGATCCTGGCCGTGGGCGGGGGACTCGGCATGGTCGCCGCCGGCGTCCTGCACACCGAGGGCGCGGACTTCCGGCGAGTGTTCGCCCTGCTCGTCGGGCTGAACCTCGCCGCCCTCGTCGTCGCCTGGGCGACCGTACCTCGCGGCGGCGCGGCGCGGACCCGCGACGGCATGGACCCGGTCGGCGTCGGACTCATGGCCGTGGGCCTGTCCGCGATCCTGATCGCCCTCGCCGAAGGCGGCCGGTGGGGCTGGGCCTCACCGGCGACGATCGGCGTGGCGGCACTGGGGATCGCCGTCACGGCGGGGTGGTACCTGCACGAGCGACGGACCCGGGCGCCTCTCGTCCCGCCGATGCTGCTGACCGGGCGGCGAGTTGCGGGCACGCACCTCGCGGCGTTTCTCGTCGGGATGGCCATGTACATCCAGTTCCTCGGTTCGGCGCAGTTCGTGCAGGCCGCGCGCGCCACCGTCGGATACGGCTTCGACGCCTCGGTGCTGCGCACCAGCGTCCTCGTGCTGCTCCCCGGTTCGGTGGCGGGGGTGGTGGCGGCGTCGGCGAGCGGCCGATTCGTTCACCGCTTCCGCGCCGACCGCGTGCTCGTCGCGGCCTGCGGGATCGGGGTGGCCGGATTCGCGATGCTGGCACTGGCCCACTCCCGGTTGTGGCAGGTGGTCGTGGCGCTCGTCGTGATCAACGTCTTCGTGAGCGGGTCCTACGCGGTGCTGCCCGCGTTGCTCGTCGACGCCGTGCCTGCCGAGTTCACCGGGGTCGCCAACGGCGTCAACGCGATTGCGCGGACGTTCGGTAGTTCCCTCGCCAGCGCTCTGGTCGCGACACTGCTCGCGTCCGTGACGGTCGCCGGCACGGATCTGGCGTCCGAGCGTGCGTTCGTGATCGCGTTCTGGGTGGGCGGCGCGGCGGCGGGATCGGCTGGGTTGGCAATTGCTCGAGCGGAACACTTTTCGAGAAAACGTGCCGATCGGGGTGTCCGATTCGGTGCAGCATCAGTTAACCTATAGATCATAGGTTTGTAGCGGTGGCGCGAGGCGTCTGCCGTGACATCGATGTCGCCCGGCGGCGACGGCGGAAGGTTGAGTGGAGATGGCTGCGACAATCGGGTCGGCATTGCACTGGTGGGCGGCGACGAAGGGCGACCAGCGGGCGATCGTCGTCGACGACGACGCGCTCACATACCGGGAACTGCAGGACTGGTCGAGCCGCGTCGCTCGCCGGGTCGTCGAGGCCGGAATCGAGCCGGGAGATCGCGTCGGCGTGCTCGGCCCGAACTCGCTGGAGTGGCCGGCCGTCGCGCTCGGAGTGCTCAAGGCGGGCGCGGTCCTCGTCCCGCTGAACCCCCGGCTCAAGCCCGCGGAACTCCGCAAGGTGGTCGACGACGCGGGAGCCCGGCTGGTGCTGGCGCCCGCCGAGTTCGGCGACGCGGTCGAGAAGACCCGCACGCTGGGCGCGACGTTCGATTCGCTGCCCTTCGACGAGTTCGTTGCGCTGCGCGGTGGCGGTGTGGACGACTTCCGGATCGACGTCGGTCCCGAAGACCCGACGGCGCTGCTGTTCACCAGCGGGTCGACGGGGCTCTCCAAGGGCGTGATCTGCACCAATCGCACCCTGCTCAACATCGTCTTCGAGGCGTCGCTGACCGAAGAGGGGCTGCGCCCCGGGGCGACGACACTGCTGGTACTGCCGCTCGTCTTCACCCCGGGCCTCGTGTGGGGTCTTCTCATGACCACCGTGCTCGGCGGCACCATCATCATCGAACGCGAGCTGAAGCCGGGACGCGCCGCGGCGTTGCTGAGCGAGCACAAGGTCCAGGCCCTGTTCGGTGTCCCGTTGATCTTCGAGGCCATCTCCCGTGCCCCGGAATTCGACGACGCGGATCTCGGTTCCCTGCGCACGGCGATCGTCGGCGGCGCCGCCGTCGCACCCGCCCTGCTGCAGCGGTGGGCGGACAAGGGCGTGGCGCTCCGGCAGATCTACGGAATGACCGAGGCCGGGGGAGTCGCGACAGCCACCCTCGTGAGCGAGGCATTCGACCACCCCGGGACGTGCGGAAACGGCTCCATCTTCACCGAGATGAAGGTTGTCCGCCCGGACGGGACCGAGGCCGACCCCGGCGAGGAAGGCGAAATTCTCCTCAGCGGGCCCGGCGTCACGCCCGGCTACTGGAACGACGAGGAGTCCACCGCGGCCGCGCTGCGGGACGGCTGGCTGCACAGCGGTGATCTGGGAACCCGGGACGGCGAAGGACGTCTGCAGTTCGTCGACCGGCTCAAGGACCTCATCATCACCGGAGGTATCAACATCTCTCCGGTGGAACTCGAACGCGTGATCGGTGAGATCGAGGGAGTGGAGGAAGTGGCGGTGATCGCCGCGAAGGACCCACGATTCGGTGAGACTCCCGCCGCGATCGTGACGGTGACCGGCGACGTCGACGAGGTCGCCATCGTCGAGCACTGCGACCGACTCGTCGCCGACTACAAGGTGCCCCGGTACGTCGTGATCCGGAACGAACCCCTGCCGCGCCTCCCCAGCGGAAAGCTGTCGAAGACCGCGATCAGATCCGAGTACCGCGACGTATCCGAACGGTTCTCGAAGGTGCGCTGACACACCGCGCGGCACGGGACCACACGACGAAAAGAGAACAGTTCATGACGAGTATCGCCACCGAGAGCGTCGTCCAACTCGAGCGGGACGGTGAGATCGCGATCGTGCGGCTGAATCGCCCGGATCGACTCAACGCCTTCACCCTCGAGGTGCGGGACCGCATCATCGAGGTCTTCGACGAGTGCGATGCCGACGACACCATCCGTGCGATCGTCCTCACAGGAACCGGCCGGGCCTTCTGCGCCGGGGCCGACCTCGCGAAGGGTGGCGACACGTTCGTCACGGAGGACGACGCGGAAAGCGGCGAGGCGCCGCCCGATTCGGGCGGTCAGGCGTCGCTGCGGATCTACCGGTCGACGAAGCCGGTGATCGCGGCGATCAACGGTCCTGCAGCGGGAGTCGGTGTGACGATGACACTGCCCGCCGACGTCCGGATCGCCTCCGACACAGCCAAGTTCGGTTTCGTGTTCACCCGTCGCGGGCTCGTGCCCGAGGCCTGTTCCACCTGGTTCCTGCCCCGGATCGTCGGGATCTCGACCGCCGTCGAGTGGGCCGTGGGCGGGAAGACGGTGTCGGCGGCGGAGGCGCTCGAACGCGGCCTCGTCCGCGAGGTCGTCCCCGCCGCAGATGTGCTGCCGCGCGCGATTGCGGTGGCGCGCGAACTGGCGGCGGGCACCTCGCCGGTCTCCGTCGCGCTGACCCGGCAGTTGATGTGGAGAATGCTCGGCGCCGACAGCCCCGAGGTCGCGCACCGGGCCGAGTCGATCGCCATCCACGTCCGCGGAACGTCGGCGGATGTCCGCGAAGGGGTCGCGGCGTTCCTCGACAAGCGGCAACCCGACTTCCCCCAGTCGGTGTCCGACGGCCTGCCCGACGTCTTCCGCTGAACACCGTTGCCCGGGAATTGGTCAGGTTCACACGCAATAGCGTGTGAACCTGACCAATTCGCCGGAATCTACTGCTTGGCCACCACCTCGAAGCGGCGCAGCGTCAGCGCCGGGTTCTTGGCGCGGACCTCGGCGATGCGCTCGGCGGAGACGGTGCCGATCGCGGTCCCGGTCCGTTCGCCGAGAGACGCGATCACCACGCCCATCGGATCGACGATGACGGACGCACCCGAACCCACCGGGGCGCACTGATCGGCCGCGGCGACGTAGATGGTGTTCTCGATCGCCCGGGCGCGGACCAGCGTGGTCCAGTGGTCCTCCTTGAGCGGGCCGGGCACCCACTCGGCCGGCAGGACCAGGACGTCGGCGCCCGCGTCGACGATGCGCCGGGTCACCTCCGGGAACCGCAGGTCGTAACACGTCTGCAGGCCGAACGTGATGCCGTCGACCGTGAACGTCTCGGGATCGCCGATGGTCCCCGCCTGCACGAACTCCGACTCCCGGTAACCGAACGCGTCGTACAGATGCAGCTTCCGATACGTGGCGGCGATTTCGCCGTCGGGGGCGATCGCGACGAGCGTGTTGAAGATCCGGCGCTCGCCCGGGATCGCCTCGTTGATCCCGGTGACGAGCGTCAGCCCGTGCCGGACGGCGATCTCGCGCAGGCCGGTGACGAATTCACCGTCGAGGGATTCCGCGGAGTCCACGAACCGCTCGTCCATCACCGGGAGCGTGAACATCGCGTATTCGGGAGTCGCCAGCACCCGGGCGCCACCCGCGGCCGCTTCCTCCGCGAATTTCGCGATCTGCGCGAGGTTGTCGTGCTTGTCCGCACCCGATGCGAACTGTGCGATTGCGACGTCGATCATGTCAGTACCTTTCCGAGGTGATGGGTGCGGGCATGCGTTCGATCTTGCCGAGCACCACGGTGTAGCAGAAGATTCCGCCGACGAGTACGGCTCCGGTAGCGATGAAGGCGCCCGCGAACGAGCCCGTGGAGTCGACCACCATGCCGGTCACGATAGGCGCCGCGATCCCGAGGAGGTTGGCGACAAAGTTGACGATTCCGCCGAGTGATCCGGTGTAGCCCTGCGGTGCGATCAGGGCGACGATGCTCGAACCCGCGGGAACGGACACGGCCAGACCGGCCGCACCGATCGACAGGAAGATCAGCGCGACGGCGATCGATCCCGCATACGCTGCACCCGTCACGGCCAGGGACGCGAGGAGGCTGACCACCAGCACCGTCCGGCGCACCTTGGTGACGTCGCCGCTCCGAGCCAGCCATCGGTCCATCAGGACGCCCGCGATGAGGAACTGCGCGATGACGGCCACCAGCCACGGAATCATCGTGTAGATGCCTCCTTTGAGCAGGTTCACCCCGAACTGCTTCTCCAGGTAGGCAGGCAACCAGGTGAGCAAAACGTAGTACGCGTAGGTGTACGACGCGTAGCCGAGCGCCAGGCCCCACGTCTTGCGCCGGCGCAGAAGGTATCCCAGTCCGTTCAGTGAGCCCGCCGTCTCGGCGTCCTCGTCCTCGGCGCCGCCCTCCCGGATGAAGTCGAATTCCTCCTGGCTGAGGCGCCCCTTGGCGAGCGCCTGCTTCGGGGTGAGATAGAGCAGCCACCACACGGCCAGATAGCCGACGGACAGGATGCCGGTGAAGATGAACGCCGCATGCCAGCTGAACGTCGTGACGAGGAAGGCCATGATCGGGATGCCGATCACGTTGGAGATCTTCGCGCACCCGTCGAAGACGGCCGTCGCGGTTCCGCGCTCCTGGCGGGGGAACCACTGGCCGATCGCCTTCCAGCCCGCGGGTACCGTCGGCGCCTCACCGACGCCGAGGACCAGACGGGCAAGGAGAAGCATGCCGAGACCACCCGCGGCGGCGGACGCGAACGAGGCGACTGCCCACAGGAACGCCGCCACCCGGTTGACCCACCGGACCCCGATCTTGTCGATGAACGATCCGATCGGCATCTGCAGCATGGCGTAGGTCCAGAGGAACGCCGAGGACACCATGCCCATCTGCGAGGCGCTGATGTCGAAGTCCCGCATGATCTCCGGGGCTGCGATCGACAGGTTGACGCGGTCGATGTAGTTGACGAACATGCCGACGCCGAGAACTCCGGCGATCGTCCACCGGGCACGACCCACGCGGGGACCGGCGGCCGCGTCCGTGCCTGCGGGGGACGCCGATCCCGACGTCTGGGTCGTCATCGTGACTCCCTGATCTGCTTGATCTGCTCGAACGGTCCCGCGAACCCTGCGGCGAGCGCGCCGTGCTGCATGATCAGCGCCATCTGATCGGCCCCGTGCTGCACCGCGAACTCCTTCTCTTCCACGCTCCACGCGGGGAGCACCCACGGCTTGCCCGCTTCGGCGGCTGCCGAGGCCACCGCGGCGAGGTCGGTGAAGTCACCCTCCTTGCGTGAGTATGCTCCGCGCTCGCGGCGGAGGGACAGGTCCGAGGGTCCGACGAACACACCGTCGACGGTGTCGAGCGCCAGGATCTCGGCGATGGCCTCGATCGCCCCGGCGTCCTCGATCATCGGGTAGCAGCGAGTGAACGCGTCCTGCTCCGCGACCCACTCGTCGGTGAAACCGCCGTAGCCGGTGGTCCGCCCGCCCGCGAAGCTCCGGTCGCCGAGTGGCGGAAACTTCGCGAATGCCGTGACTTCCTTTGCATGAGTGGCATTTTCGATGTGCGGGATGACGACCGCGGTTGCGCCGAAGTCCAGGGCCTGCTGAATGGGTCCGCGTTCGGGTCCGAGTACCTTGGCCAGAACCTCCATGCCGAGGCTGCGCAGGAACGGGATGAACCGTTCGAGATCCGCGAGGTCGAACGACCCGTGCTCGATGTCGAGGACCACGGCGCCGTAGCCGATGCCGCGCGCGATTTCCGCTGCGGCGAAGCTCGGGTCGGACAGCCAGATCGCGTAACGCCGATCGGCGGGAGTGCTGTACATGCTGGTGGTCTCCTTCTCGTGGGGGTTCCTTGCCCGGAAAACGGCTGGTTCTCGATCGTCACTGCGCTGTGACCGCTCACACATCCAGTCCGTATACGTCATGTATACACAGAGAATACTTGGTGTGTCCATAGCTTGTATGATCAATTTGTTACGAGTCCGTCAATCCCGACGGGTCGTCTGACGAAGGGATCGAGATGTCGGCATCGACGCTCACCGGGCCCACCGGTGAATCCGGACCGGCACGAGATCGGGTGTACGTCTGGCTGCGGGACGAGATCATCCGCGGATCCATCGAAGGCGGCCGATTCCTCGACGAGCTCTGGGTCTCCGGGACGATGGGGGTGTCACGGACTCCGGTGCGAGAAGCGTTCCACCGCCTCGCCGCCGAACGATTCATCACGCTGCTCCCGCGCAAGGGGGCGCAGGTGCGCACGGTCACGGCTCGTGAACTCGAAGAGGTCTACCAGGCCCGGCTGCTGATCGAGGGCCACGCGGTGGCCGCCCTGTGCGCGCGGGGAGCCGGCGCACCCGCGCACATGGTCGACCTGATCGAGCCGATGGAAGCAGCCGGACGTGAGCAGGACTGGTTCGCCGTATCCGGCCTCGACCGCGAATTCCACCTGACCATGGTCAGTGCCGCGCAGAACTCCGTCCTGACCGAACTCTACGATTCGCTGCGGTCACGGCAGCAGCGCGTCGCCGTCCGCGCGCTGCACGTCGGGCCCCAACGGCTCGACACCATCAACGCGCAGCACCGGGCGCTCGTCGCCGCACTCGACGCGGTCGACGCGGACACGGCGCTGGACATCCTCGCCGCCCACCTGCGGCCCGTCCCGGAAGTGCTGGCGCTGCTGCCGTCCCAGTAACCGGGCGCGAAATCAGCTGAACACCACCGTCTTACGGCCGTGCACGAGGACGCGGTCCTCGAGGTGCCAGCGCAGGCCGCGGGACAGCACCAGCTTCTCGATGTCGCGACCCTGCCGGACCATGTCCGCGACCTCGTCGGCGTGGTCGACGCGGATCACGTCCTGCTCGATGATGGGGCCCGCGTCGAGTTCGGCCGTCACGTAGTGGCAGGTCGCGCCGATCAGCTTCACGCCGCGGGCGAATGCCTGGTGGTACGGGCGGGCTCCGACGAACGACGGCAGGAAGCTGTGGTGGATGTTGATCGCCCGGCCGGCCCAGTGCTCGCACAGTTCCGACGGCAGCACCTGCATGAACCGTGCCAGCACCACGGCATCGGGGTCGTGGGCGTCGACCAGTTCACGCACCTGCTCGAACGCCGGCCCGCGCTCGGCGGGATCCTTCGGGAACGGCACGTGATGGAAGTCGATGCCGTGCTGTCGCGTGACGGCCTCGAGGTCGCGGTGGTTGCCGATCACCGCGCAGATGTCGGCGGGCAACTCGCCTCCGGCCGCGCGGCCCAGCAGGTCGTGGAGGCAGTGCGCCTCCTTGCTCACCAGCAGCACCACCCGTTTGCGCTCGCCCGTGTCGGACACGGTCCACTCCGTCTCCGGGCCGAGTTCGGCGGCGACGGCCGCGAACCGCTCCCGGAGTTCCCCGATCGACATGTCGACCGACGACGCCCGCACCGCCTGACGGGTGAAGAACCAGCCGGTGTCGGCGTCGGCGTGGTACGCGGCCTCGACGATCCAGCCGCCGACCTCGGCGAGGAACGTCGAGATCCGGGCGACGATGCCGGTGCGGTCGGGGCAGCCGAGAGAAAGAACGTACCGGTGGTCCTCGGTCGAAGCAGCGCTCATGGGCACCAGTCTTTCAGGTCGCACTCCGGCCGTTCACCACGGCGGTGCCGACGAGGGTGCCGGCGTCGACGTCGTGGATCGCGCGCTCGGTGAGCAACTCCAGGAAATCGAGACGGATCTGCTCGACCGTCCGGTCGTCGAACGGGGACAGCGCGCGGCGCAGGTTCCCGCCCATCACGAGGTCCCATACGAACTCGGGTGTCGCGGGAATGATGTTGGACAGCTCCCGGACCTCGGTCGAGTGCGCGCCCAGCTCGCCGAGCCACTGGTGCAGCCCGTCCGGGGTGTCGATGTGTTCGAGTGCGTCGAACGGCGACCCGCCGGAGTCCGCCTCCGGTTCCCGGTGCCGGGCGACAGCGTCGTGGAGCGCCTCGGCGAAGTCCCGTAACGCGCCCCGCCGCCACACCGTGATCCCGACCTTGCCGCCCGGCCGGACGAGGCGCGCGAGCCGGGTGAACGCGGCGTCCATGTGGGGCAGGAAGAACACGCCGTACGAACAGGCGAGTGCGTCGTAGCCTGCCGCCGGGACGGTGCTCGGTGGCTCCCATGTGGTGGCGTCCGCGCGGACGAACTCGATGTTCTGCAGCCCGCGGTCCGACGCCTTCAGCCGCCCCACCTCCAGGAGTTCGTCGGACAGGTCGACGCCGTGGACGAGACCCGACGGACCCACCGCGGTGGCCGCGGGAAGCGCCGAAGACCCTGCGCCGCAGCACACGTCGAGGACGGCGTCCCCGGGACGCAATCCGAGCTGGAAGGCGAGGGACTGCCCGGCCGGTCCCCACACGGCCGTCGTCAGCCGGTCGAACTCGAGCCGTGCCTCGTCGAAGACCGATCCCGGATCACTCATACGGCGATGCTAGGCCGTGCGGCGGGCCCGGGAAGGCATTGTGCGAAGCTCACAGGTATGTCCGACGTTGCACTGACCCGCTCCCAGGTGGCCGACCTCGTCGACCACACGCTCCTCAAACCCGAGGCCACCACCGAAGACGTGAAGGCGCTGATCGACGAGGCGCGTTCGCTCGGTGTGCTCGCCGTCTGCGTGTCGCCGTCGATGCTGCCGGTCAAGGCACCCGGGCTGGTGACCGCGGCGGTGGTCGGGTTCCCGTCGGGGAAGCACCACTCGCTGGTCAAGGGGGCAGAGGCCAGGCTCGCCGTGGATCAGGGCGCCCAGGAGATCGACATGGTGATCGACATCGGTGCCGCCGTGGCGGGCGACTTCAACGCGGTGCTCGCCGATGTCCTCACCGTGCGCGAGGCCGTCGGCGACAGCACCGTCCTCAAGGTGATCCTCGAGACCGCCGCGCTGAGCGACGAGGCGATCGTGGAAGCGTGCCGGGCCGCCGAGCGGGCAGGCGCGAACTTCGTGAAGACGTCCACCGGGTTCCACCCGGCAGGGGGAGCGACCGTGGAGGCGGTGAGGTTGATGGCGCAGACCGTCGGCGGGCGGATCGGGGTCAAGGCGAGTGGCGGTATCCGCACCGCGGCGGCCGCGCTCGACATGATCGCGGCCGGTGCGACGCGGCTCGGATTGTCGGGCACCCGCGCCGTCCTGGACGGACTGCCCGACTGACCCGGCCGCCGATCAGACGAGGAGCCCGCAGCTGCTCAGCTGTTCCTGCTGCTGTTGCTGGGTGGGCGCGGCGGGCATCGTGTACGCGCCGCCTTCGAGGGTGATCTCGATGGCGTCGTCGGTGACCTTCAGCGCCGTCGGCTGCATGCCCAGCGGGTAGGTCTGCAGGCTCGAGGTCAGGATCTGGACCACGCCGTCGACGAGGTCGGTGGGGAGCCCGAAACCGAGAATCGCGGCGCCCACCGTGTCGACCTTGACGGTCCCGTTCACGATCTGCGGTTTGACGGTCAGATCCGCGAGACCGGCCGGGCCGACGGAGAACTTCAGGGTTCCTGCGCTCGAATCGGCGGTGACACCGCTGATCAGCGAGCCGAACGCCTGCTGCTGCAGCGTGGCGAGGATTCCGGCGGTGGACCAGGTGACGTCGGCGTCGGAACTGCCGATGGTGCCGCTGCTGTCCGCGGTGTTCTCGATCCGGATGTCGTTGACCTGGGCGTGCACCTGCATTCCCTGTGCGGGACCGAACTTGGTGTCGTCGCTGTCGATGGTGATGTACGGGACGTTCTTGTCGATCGACTGCAGCAGGACCGGCTTCCAGCTCAGTCCCACGTCCACCTGCGAGCCGAGTTGGCTCTCGAACTGGTCTGCCATGCAGGTCTTCACTCTGTGGCGGACGAAGAGTTCGCCGCCGACGAGTACCGCCACGAGCGCGGCGATGACGACCAGAGAGATGACGAGCACACGGTTACTTCGGGGTGCGGAGTTCGTTCGGGCTGCCATTACACGGATTCTTCCCGACAACTCTGAACAAATTCTGTGAATGCGTCGGCGGCGGGTCGTCGAGATCCGCAGAAATTGTGATACCTGCCACAATTGCCCAGTAATGTAGGGGAATGTCCGGATGGTTGGCTCCACGTCCCGGTGACCCGGAGCGCGAAGGTGTCGGTGAAGAGCTGACACGCGTCGCGACGGCTCAGGCGGGTTTCTTCACCACTGCGCAGGTGCTGCGCCTCGGGTTCGCTGCCGACGAGATCGGCGAGCGACTCGCCGACGGCTCATGGGTCAAGATAGAGCGAGACCTGTTCCGCTTGAAGGATTGTCCGCACTCCGATCTCGAGGAATTCGCAAAGTGGTGCACCTGGTTCGGTGCCGCCGCCGCGGTCTCCCACCAGAGTGCCGCCGAACTTCACGGTCTCGGACACCTGTACCCGCGGTTCATCCACCTCTCGACGGTGCTGTCGCCGCCCTCGCCGACTCAGCAGCTGGCGCTGCACCGGCGGTCACTCCGCCCGGAGGACTGCGAGCAGGTCGGCCCGCTGCGCATCACCACGCCGCTGTGCACGGCCCTCGACCTCGCCGCCAGCGGAATCTCGCAGGAGCTGCTCGACGAGGTGGTCGCCGACGGCGTCGCGATCGGGCGACTGAACGCCCGCGCACTGCACGGCGAATGCGGATCCCTGCCGGCGCAGGTGGCGCAGCGCGTCGAACACGCACTGGCCACCTGCACCTGACGGATCACCGCGGCACTCAGACCGGCCACTCACCGTCCCGGGTGCCCTCCATCAGCGGGATCATCGAGAA
Source organism: Rhodococcus sp. T2V (assembly GCF_029269925.1). Taxonomy (NCBI): domain Bacteria; kingdom Bacillati; phylum Actinomycetota; class Actinomycetes; order Mycobacteriales; family Nocardiaceae; genus Rhodococcus; species Rhodococcus sp. T2V. The sequence goes on along the minus strand of NZ_JARJBD010000042.1, from coordinate 20,306 downwards.
CCCCGCGTCCGACAGTCCGCCGAACGTGTGACGGTTCGCGGACCCCGCCGGCCCGTGACCGTGCCGGTAGCCCGCCACGTTCCACGTGTAGACGGGGATATCGGCCGGGACATGCCGGGTCGGATCTCCCCACGCCGCCTGTTCGTCGGTGACGATGACGACGCGATCGTGGCCGCGGTAATGCGTCCGCACCGCCGACGCCGTGTCGGTGCCGCCCAGGTCGCCGAAGCTGTCGACCACCCGCAGGACCGCCTGATGCGCGAACGGAACGATCCGGCTGTCCGTGCCGAACTCGACGAGGTCCGCCTGCTCGGCGGGTGCCGCCAGCACGGTGCCGAACACAGCGGCCGCGTCCGCCCTCGTCAGTTCCGACCGCGCCGAGACGCGGCTGTAGAACATCGATCCGGACCGCCACCTGCTCGGCGACGTGGTCGGGGAGCGGAGTCGAACCGCGTGCCCCACGCACTTCGCCAGAGAAGTATCCGTCGTCTGCGCACCGGCACAACATGTTTCGTGAACCGACTCTACGGGGCGCGTCGGGGATGTCGCGTGAACTAATTCGTGCCGGAACCGGGTGCGACCAGATCCCACGGAACGGTGAGAATGTTGTCGCGGATCCGGCGGCGCTGCGGTTGCACGGGAAGTCCCTGCGCACGCAGCAGTTCGAGGGCGGCCCGCCACCGCACCCGCGGTCCGAACGAGCCGTGCGGCGCCGCGGTGGCCCACGCGCGATCCGCCGCCGCGAGGAGGGCGTGGACCGGCTCACCCGGGACGTTCCGATGGATCAGCGCCTTGGGCAGTCGTTCGGCGATGTCCGACGGCTTCTCCACCGCGAACGGATCCCACGCCAGTGTCAGCGACAGCGGGCGGATGGCGTCGAGCAGCACCCACGCGCAGCGGCGGCCCAGCTCGTCACACGTGCCGTCGAGGATCAACCCGCCCGGTGCGAGCCCGGACTGCATCCGCGCCCAGGCAGGCCCGACGGCATCCTCGGGGTACTGCCGCAGCACGTTGAACGCACGGACCAGGACGGGACGCAGTCCGGAGAGCTCGAACCCGCCGCGGGCGAAACTCACTCCGTTCCTGCTCTCGACCACTCGCTCGGGGTCGATCTCGAGCCCGACCACCCGGCGGTCGCCGCGCACGGCGGTCAACCGGTCGGCGAGCTCGAACGTGGTGTGCGGCCGGGCGCCGTACCCGAGGTCGACGACGAGCGGGTCAGCGGACGCGTGCAGCGTCCGGCGCACCAGCGCGTCGTGGACGAGCCAGCGGTCGCTGCGGCGCAGCCTGTTGATGCCTGTCGTACCTCGGGTGATGACACCGTGAGGCCGCCTCAGCGTCGCTGAAGTCATGGGAAATCCGTGCGGTGGGTGCTAGTGCTGCGACAACCAGGTTTCGGTGATCTCGGCCTCGGCGCGGAACAGGTCGATCAGATTGACGAGCATCAGCTGCTCGAGCTTTCCACCGATGAACGGTAGGTACACCTTCGCCTCGGACGAGGTGCGGAACGTGCACCCCGTCTCGGTGGCGAACAGCTTCATGGTGCCCGCGAGACTGCCCGGGCCCGCCGGGATCGACGCCTCGTACGTGCCCGTGGTCGGCTCACCGAAGGGCGTGTACGACTCCTTGCGCGTGATGACCATGTCCTTCTTCATCACGGTCTGCGCGATCTCGGGGAGTTCCGACCGCGGCAGGATGTGGTGCAGGACGATGTCGATCCCGTCGTCGTTCACGTCGAAGTGCTCGATGTGGTTCTCGGAGTACTTCCGCATCTCCTCGATGCGCGCATCCCAGTAGTCACGGTTGGTGAACGCGTTGTACACCTCTTTGGGGGTGTGCTTGTAACGGGCTGAGTAGTCGATGCGGCGAGCCATGATCGCCTAGGTTACCGGCTGGGACCCGACACAATGGACACCCGCCCCAGGTCAGCTCCCGAGCCACTGCTCGGTGAACTCCTGCTCCTTCGTGATCAGGCGGAGGACCTCGTCCGCGATCGCGTTCTCGATCTTGCCGCCGATGAGCGGGATCCTGACCTCGGCCTTGCCTTCGACCTGCACGTTCGACCCTGAACTGTCGGCCGTCAGCGTCTGGGTTCCAGAGATCGTCGCGGGCGCACCCACGACCTCGGCCGTGAACGTGCCCTCGGCGTGATCGCCGTCGAGCGTGCCCCACGTCTCCGTGCGCTTGATCACGAGGTCGCCCGGACGGACCTTCGAGACGATGCTGGGCAGGTGCTCGGCGGGAATCGACTGCGACATGGCCACCGAGATCGTGCCCGGGCCGGTCGTGACCTGGTCCAGGGTGGCCCCCGGTCCTCCGGCCTTGTTCAGACGGTCGCGCCAGTACTGCTCGGTGATCAGGCCCGCATGGACCTGGGCGACGGGAAACGCATAGGACGACGAATGCTCGATGCGGCGGCTCACGATCGGCCACGCTACCGTTTGCGGTTGTGTGGGACGTGAGCATTGTCAGTCAACTCGTCGATTCGGGCGCCTTCGTGTCGGAAAACCTCGAACTGTCGGGGATGACCACGCTGCGGGTCGGCGGGCCGGCGCGGATCGTGGCGGAGTGCCCGACCACGCAGGTCCTCGCCGACGTGGTGCGTCTTCTCGACGCCGCGCACATCCCGACGCTGATCCTCGCCGGCGGCTCCAATCTCGTCGTCGGGGACGACGGATTCGACGGTGTGGTGGTGCGTGTGTGCAACACCACTGTCGGCCTGGAGGAGGGATTCGTCACTGCGGAGGCGGGCGCAGAGTGGGATCAGGTGGTCGCGCAGACCGTCGCCGCCGAACTGGGCGGGCTCGAATGCCTGTCGGGGATCCCCGGGTCGACCGGGGCCACCCCGGTGCAGAACGTCGGCGCGTACGGCGTCGAGATCGGATCGATGCTGCGGCGGGTGCACCTCCTCGATCGGCGCACCGGCGAGGCGCGCTGGGTCGAACCCGATGCGCTCGGCCTCGGGTACCGCACGAGCGTCCTCAAGCACTCCGATGCGGCACTGGTGCTCGCCGTCGAACTGACCGTGCACCCCGACGGACTCTCCGAGCCGCTGGGCTACCGCGAACTCGTCTCGGCGCTCGACGGCTCCGAGGGCGACCGGTTGCCGTCGGCGCAGGTCCGGGGTGCCGTGCTGGATCTCCGCCGGGGCAAGGGCATGGTGCTGGACCCCGACGACCACGACACCTGGAGCGCGGGCTCGTTCTTCACCAATCCCGTCGTCTCCGGCGGCGAGCTGGCGGGGGTCCTCGCCGCGATCGAGACCCGCCTCGGCGACGTCACCGTTCCGCAGTACCCGGCCGACGGGGGAACCAAGTTGTCTGCGGGTTGGCTGATCGAGCGGTCCGGCTTCTCGAAGGGGTATCCGGGCGAGAACGCCGTCGCGCGGCTGTCGACGAAGCACACACTCGCGTTGACCAATCGCGGTGCCGCGAAGAGTGAAGACCTGCTGGCACTGGCCCGCGACGTCCGGGACGGCGTCCAGTCGGCATTCGGTGTCCGGCTCGAACCCGAACCCGTGACGGTCGGCTGCGCGATCTGAGACAGGTCCGTAGCGCAGGTAACCTGTTAGCTGTGCATGAACTGGGTTCTCGGACGAGTCGGTCGCGCGTCGCGCTGATCGCGGCCGCGCTGATCGCGGCCGCGCTGATCGCGTTTCTCCTTGTGCTGACCGGATGCACGGTCGGCTCCGAGTCGGGAACCGCCACCGCGCCGCCCGAACCGGCGGTCGAGGTCACCCAGAATCCGGCGTCGGGCACCGAGGACGTCAGTCCGGTGGCGCCGATCTCCGCGACCGCGTCGCAGGGCACGTTCACCGACATCTCCCTCGTCAACGCCGCGGGGCGTGCCGTGCAGGGTGTGCTGTCACCCGACCGGACCACGTTCACCGTCGGGGAGGCGCTGGGCTACGGCGCCACGTACACGTGGAAGGGCACGGCGCTCGGCACGGACGGCAAGTCCGTCGCCGTCGACGGCAGCTTCACCACGCTCGAACCCGACGAGACGATCGGCGCCACACTCAACATCGGCGACGGCCAGGAAGTCGGGATCGCCGCGCCGATCATCGTGCAATTCCACGATTCCGTCGAGGACAAGGCGGCGGTCGAGAAGGCGATGACCGTCACGACCGACCCGCCCACCCCCGGCTCCTGGGCGTGGCTGCCCGACGACAACGGGTCGCGGGCGCACTGGCGTCCCCAGAACTACTGGGCGCCCGGCACCACCGTCGCCCTGGACGCGAAGCTGTACGGCGTGGACTTCGGCGGGGGAGCGTACGGCGAGCAGGACCTGTCGCTGAACTTCACCGTCGGGCGCAGTCAGATCGTGATCGCGAACGCCCCCAGCCACCGCATGCAGGTGGTGCGCGGCGGCGAAACCATCATGGACATCCCGGTCAGCTACGGCGAGGGCAACGAGGCGCGCAACGTCACCCGCAGCGGCATCCACATGGTGACCGAGAAGCACGAGGACTTCCTCATGTCCAACCCGCCGTTCTACGAGAACGTCCGCGAACGCTGGGCGGTCCGCATCTCCAACAACGGCGAGTTCATCCACGCCAACCCCGAGACCATCGGCGTCCAGGGTTCGTCGAACGTCACCAACGGCTGCATCAACCTGTCCCTCGAGGACGCCCAGCAGTACTTCGGCACCGCGCTGTACGGCGACCCCGTCGAGGTGACCGGGACGTCCATCGACCTCTCGGCCGCCGACGGCGACATCTACGACTGGGCGATCAGCTGGCCCGAATGGCAGTCCCTGTCGGCCCTCGCATAGGTGAGCGGCAAAGCGTGCCCGGGCACACTTTGCCGCTCACCTACGGGTCGCCGGTCCAGAACTTTCTTCGCACTCGGTGGAACCGAAACCGGGTCCGCCTGCGTCTACCTGAATGAGGACGCGTCAACGGCGCCGCGTTCTCGGGTGACACAACTGTGGGGAGTCGTCCGCTGTCGAGGGGTCGACGGACGACCCCGACAGTTCGTTTCGGTCGAAAGTCGTTGATCGGCAGGGGGCTGTGGGATGGGATGGATGTTGCTGGGTTCGGTGACGATCGTGGCGGGACTGTGGGCGGTGGTCCTGTTCCTCGAACACCAGGACAGGCGGAGCGCCGCGAAGTCGCCTACGTCGTACGGTGAAAACGTCCGGACGAAGCCTGATCTCGTGGCTTGACGACGATCTGGTCGATGTTCACGTGGGACGGCCGGGAGGCGACGAACCCGATGATGTCCGCGACGTCTGCGGCCACCAGCGGCGTGATGCCCTCGTAGACCTTGTCGGCGCGATCCTGGTCGCCTTCGAAGCGCACCAGCGAGAATTCGGTTTCCACTGCGCCCGGGGCGATCTCGGTGAGGCGGACCGGCTTGCCGAGCAGTTCCCCGCGCAGCGTGCGGTGCAGGACGGCCTCCGCGTGCTTGGCCGTCGTGTACCCGGCGCCGTTGTCGTACGCCTCGAGCGCCGCCACGGACGTGATGGTGACGACCAGACCGTCGCCCGACTCGATCAACTTCGGCAGCAGCGCCTTGGTGATCCGAAGGGTGCCCAGGACATTGGTCTCCCACATCCACCGCCAGTCGTCGAGGTCGGCCTCGGCGACGGTGGCCAGTCCCTTGGCGCCGCCCGCGTTGTTCACGAGCACGTCGACCCTCGGCAGTACCGCGGCGAACGCGTCCACGGAATCCTGGTCCGTGACGTCGAGTTCGAGCGCGGTACCGCCGATGTCTTCGGCGATCTTCTCCAGACGATCCAGCCGCCGAGCCCCGATCACCACATGAAATCCCTGCTCGGCCAGGGTGCGGGCGGTGGCTTCGCCGATTCCGGAGCTCGCTCCGGTGACGACGGCGATGCGGGTGTCAGGTGAAAAGGTCATGCCGACATGTTAGGACTCGTCGATGACGGAGTAGTCACTCGCGTCGCCCGCGACGCTGCGGCTGCGCTCGCCCCGGACGTTGACGGGGACGTCGCCGGCCAGGGTGATGCGGTTGAGTCGCCGGTACTGGTCGTCGTAGTCGGCGACGGCGTAGTGCTGAGTGGCACGGTTGTCCCAGATCGCGACATCGCCCGACTGCCAGTTCCACCGGGTGGTGAACTCGAGGGAGATGGCGTGATCCTGCAGAACCTTGAAGAGCGCCTGCGACTGGGTGCTGCTCAGGCCGATCAGCTTCTTGACGAAGTGACCGAGCAGCAGTGTGCGCTCGCCGGTCTCGGGGTGGACCCGCACCACCGGGTGCTCCGTCTCGAAGTAGGTGGACTGGAACTCGGCGCGGTACTCCTGCGACTTCTCGTCCTGCGCGCGTTCGGCGCTGGTCGCGGCATAGTCGTAGACGTTGGTGTGCGTCGCCCACAGGTTGTCGGCGAGGACCTTCAGCGGCTCGGGCAGCGCGTTGTAGGCGGCGACACCCGACGCCCAGGTGGTGGTTCCGCCGTACGTGGGGAGTTCCACGGCGCGCAGGATCGACGCCTTCGGGATGCGGTCGACGAACGTGACGTCGGTGTGCCAGCTGTTGGCCTTGCCGTAGTCGGAGTCGATGGGCAGCACCTTGGTGCCGCGCGAGGTGACGGTCGGGTGCGCCGTGGTGGGGGAGCCGAGAAGCTCCGCGAACTCGTACTGCGAGTCGTCGGTGAGATGTTCCTGGCCGCGGAAGAAGATCACCTTGTGCTCGAGCAGGGCCTGACGGATGAGCGAGACGGTGGCGGGGTCGAGGTGGCCGCCGAGCCGGACGCCGTCGATCCGGGCGCCGATGTGGGCGCCCAGCTTGACGACGCTCGCCGCGTTCGGGGAACCCTCGGCGTCGGTCACGTGCTCGGGCGCGAAATCGATGGACATGGTGGGCCTTTCGGATACCGGAGACGGTGTGGAGTCCTGTAACCGAACCATCGGGGAGGGTGCCGCCGGAAGGATTTGCGTCACCCTGATCGCAACGGGTGGGCGCACGACGACGTCTCCGCCGCACCGGCGGGCGGTGCAGCGGAGACTGTGATCCATCGTGTCGGTGCTACGCGGCGGCGCGGACCTTCCGGGTGATCGCCACGACGCACAGCAGGCTGAGCAGCGTGACCGCGGTGAGGTACACGGAGATCGGCGCCGACGAACCCCAGCTCGCGTACAGCGCGGCGGCCACCGTCGGGGCGAGCCCACCGCCGAGAACCGAACCGATCTGATAGCCGAGCGACGCACCGCTGTACCGGACCTCGGCGCTGAACAATTCGGTGAACAGCGCGGCGATCGGCCCGTACACGATGCCCATGAACACGGCCGTGCCGAGAAGCGCGATCATCATCACCGCGGGGTTTCCGAGATCGATCAGCGGGAACAGCGCCGCCGCCCAGACCGTCAGCCCGACCGAGCCGGTGACGAGCAGTCGCCGACGCCCGTACCGGTCGGACAGCATCGACGCGACGGGGATGACGATCAGCCACACGAACGAGGCGACCAGTGTGAAGACGAGCACCAGTGTCTTGCTCATGCCCAGGACCTTCGTCGAATAGGACAGCAGGTACGCCATGAAGATGTATCCGACGGTGTTGATGCCGATGAACGCGCCCGCGGACAGCAGCACTTCGCGCAGGTTCTCCCGCAGGACGGTGACGATCGGCAGTCGCTGATCGCGGTGCGTGTCCTTGACCTCCTCGAAGTCGGGGCTCTCGGTGATGGTGAACCGGATGACGAGACCCATCAGCACCATCACCGCGCTGGCCAGGAACGGGATCCGCCAGCCCCACGCCAGGAACGCTTCCTCGCTGAGGCTCGTCGACACTCCGAGGAACACGAGATTCGCCAGGATCAGACCGCCGGGCACGCCCATCTGCGGGAAGCTCCCGTAGAAGCCCTTCCGGTTGGCGGGTGCGTGTTCCACTGCCATCAGCACGGCGCCGCCCCACTCTCCGCCGACCCCGATTCCCTGGATGAAACGCAGGGTGACCAGCAGAATCGGCGCCCAGACGCCGATGGTGGCGTATGTGGGCAGCAGTCCGATGCCGACGGTCGCGCCGCCCATCAGCATCAGCGACAGCACGAGCATCGACTTGCGTCCGATGCGGTCACCGAAGTGGCCCATCACGACGCCGCCGATCGGCCGCGCGACGAAGCCGACCGAGAACGTCGCGAACGCGGCCAGGGTGCCCGCGATCGAGGAGAAGGACGGAAAGAACAGCGGGCCGAACACGATCGCGGCGGCCATGCCGTAGATGAAGTAGTCGTACCACTCGATGGCGGTCCCGATGAGACTGGCGCCGGCCACCTTCAGCGGCCGGACGGGCGCCTGCGGTGTCACGGAGATCTGCGTGGAGGTCATGTCGATGTCCTTCGAGGGCGCCGGGGCGGCGGACGTGCCGCCCCGGCAGGGGGATGAGGAATGCCTACCGAACTGCCGAATCCGTTAGTTCAACGTCACCTCGCCGGACGTGTTCGCGTCAACCGACTGTTCGGTCAGGTGGTCGGTCTTGCACTGGAAGTTCCGGTACATGTCCATCTGGTCGCTGTAATGCGGTGACCGCGTACCGTCCGGTGCGATGAAACCGCTCTGGCCGGGCGGCCCGACGGTGCAGAGGTCGGCGATGCCGTCGCCGAGCACGATGCGGTCGTTCTGGGTTCCGCGGTTCATGTACGGCGACAGCGACAGCACCTCTTCGCTACCGGCCTGGGGGACGCCCAGGTAGTTCTTGAAGTCGAACCGGTTCGCTCCGACCGGCAACTTCCAGCCGGCGGGGTCGGGGCCCTGCTCGGCGCGCAGCCGGTCCATCGCCTGGCCGAACGTCGAACGGAGGACGGACATGCGGTCCGCTCCGTTGAAGAAGTCGGTGGTCTGCGGAACGCCGGACTCGTCGCCGCGCAGGGCGTTGTAGACGAGTTTCGTCGCCTCGGCGGGACGTGCGGTGCCCGCGGCGGGGTACACCTTGGCCGCATACGACGCGTACACGTCGTCCGGAAGGTCGTCGCGGATCACCGCATCGAACAGGATCGGCAGCCACGTGCGCATGATCACCGGTTCCGGTCCGTCGTACACGCCGTCCGCGTTGTCGTCGGTGGCCTGTCCGTCCCAGTTGCGGAGGAGGTTCACGCCCGAGGCGACAGGGTCGCTGTCCGGTAGTTGCGCGGTGGCCTGCTCCAGGTACGGCAGCAGATAGTCGACGTTGAGGTCGGCGAACGACGCCTGCCTGTTGATGTCCCAGATCTCGCCGGGAGTGAACTTGTCCTTGGCTTCGAGGCGGGTGGTGATGGCCCGCACGCGGTCGACGGGGGACCAGTTGTAGCCGTCGGCGAGTGCGCCTGCGGCGGACTGGTTGTTCCAATTGGCGAGGTAGCCCTGCTCGGGGTTGTACGACTGCGGGTTGTCCTCGAAGGGCCGGATGCCCTCCCATTCCATGCTGCCGTCACCGATCGCGGGAAGCCGCAGGTCCTGGCCGGCCGGGCGGACGGGCAGTCGACCGGGAGAGACGTAACCGATGTTTCCCTGGTTGTCGGCGTAGTACCAGTTGATGGTGATGGCGACCTTCTTCGCCTGCTCGAGGAACTCGTCCCAGTTGGTGGCCTTCATGATGTCGATCCAGGCGACCAGCGACTGGATCTCGTACCCCGCCCAGCTCTCCTTCAGGGAGTAGGCGCTTCCGTTCGGGGTGTCGAAGCTGGTGACCCGGCCGTGCACCGTCGAGTAGACCGGGTACGCGACGTCTGCCCCGCCGCGCACCTCGATCGTCTCGTTCCGGATCTCCATCGGGCGGTACCCGCCGTCGAATCGGTATGCGTGCTCGTTCGAGGGGTCGAGGACTTCCTGGTAGACGTCGTTGACGTCGAGCGGCCCGGCGGTCGCTCCCCACGAGATCGTCTTGTTGGTGCCGAACAGAACGGTCGGGACGGCATAGGGCGTGTTGCCCGCGACGTCGAGACCGGCGCCGTGCAAACCCACGCCGTACACATAGGACGGGTTGAACCAGCCGAACTGCGGCCCGTTCATCAGGACGGACGTGCCGTCGGTGGTCTTGTCGGCGCCGACCATCCAGAGGTTGCTGGCCTCGGGTTTCATGTGCGGCCAGTCGCCACCGCCCGCGTTCTTCATGCGAGTCAGATTCGCGTCGGGGAGCGCCTGCGTCACGTCGGAGAGCCCGGCTTCCGCGGACATCGCGTGCGGTTCGTCGCCGGGCGACGTCGACTGGTCGCGGGGGACCGTGGTCGGGGCAGCGGGATCCTCCTCGGCCCAGATCAGCTGGTCGAAGAGCTGCCGGCCCTTCTCCTCGCCGTTCTTCGCCTGCAGGCTCTTCAGGACCTGGAGGTTCGCGAGTTCACTGCTCGACTGGGAGAACCTGTTGGCCATGGTCTGCACCCAGACCATCGCCACGTCGTACCCGGTCCAGTGCTCCGGCCGGAAATCGCCGTCCAGGAACTGCTTCGGCATCAGGCGGTCCGGGTCTGCGGCGACCTCGTCGATCCGCTTGTTGAACCCCTCGGCGTAGCCGTCGAAGATGTCGCGTTCCGCCTGCGGCAGTCGGGAGAGCTGATCCTTGATCGACTGCGGATCGATGCTGCTGCGCGCCGTCTTGTCGATCTCGACGTAGTCGGGTCCGAGCACCTCGGCCGCCGTGCCGATCGACGACCGCTTGGCCATCTCCATCTGGAACAGGCGATCCTCGGCGACGGAGTAGCCGTATCCGGAGTAGAGCGCGCGCGTGGTGTCGGCGTACACGTGCGGGATTCCGTAGCCGTCCCGCTTGACGGTGATTCCGGCTGCGGTGGACTCCTGCGTTCCGGTGGCCGTGCAGGCCGTCAGCAGCACGGTGAGTCCCACTCCGAGGGCGAGCACCGCTCTCGTCGTCTTCACCGACAACTCCGGGCCCGGTGTGCCGACCAGTGACGATCACATCGATACATCTCACTCCTATAACCGTACGTTCGGTTGGTATCCCGGCGTATTGTGTCGTGAAACACGGTTGCTCGTCAAGAGTGGCGTCGGTCTCCCGCTGCTGCGGGTGCCGCCGCCCCGCAGCAGCGGGAACTGGGGAAGAGGGGTGGCGCGCCGGTACGCGCCGTCGCGCCTTCGGATTGGTGAAACCGACCGAAGCTGCTACTTTCGTGACATGTCCTCAGGCCAGTCGACCGCTCCGCGGGTCACCTACGTGACCTCTGCGCTGGGTTCGCGGCTGCCCTTGGCGCGGGAACTGTGTTGTCGCTGTCTCAGCATCTGCAGCTAATTCGCGCCGTCTTCTCCTGATCGATCGTCCTCGGTCGTCCCCGTCTCCACCCGGGACCGATGCAGCGTTCGGACGAAGGTGCGCACCGCCTCCGCATGCAAGGACTGCCACGTGTCTACCCCCACCCTTTCCAGCCCCACCCGGACCGGGTCCGCATCTCGATTCCAGCGGCCCGTGTCCCGACCCCGTCTCCACATCGTTCCTCCCGAACTGCGGATCAGCGACGGCCCCGCCGCCGGCGTTCTGCGGGTGGCCCGGTCCCGCGGGCCGCTGTCGCGGGACGTCGCCGCGAAGGCGACCGGACTGAGCATCGCCACCGTCAACCGTCAGGTGTCGGCGCTCCTCGACCTCGGGTTGCTGCGCGAACGCGGCGACCTCACGCCGTCCGGCGCGATCGGTCGTCCGCGTGTTCCGTTCGAGGTCAACCACGAGCCGTACCTGACCGTGGGCATCCACATCGGTGCGGTCGTGACCAGCATCATCGCCAGCGACCTCCGCGGGAAGGTCCTCGGCGCGGTCGAGGTGCCCACCCCGCAGGGCGCGTCCGCCGACGCGCTGACCGGCATCGCCCGCAGCGCACGGGCCTTCGCGTCCCGCTGGCACCGGCGTCGCCCGCTGTGGGCGGGTGTCGCGCTCGGCGGGCGCGTCGACGCGCAGACCGGTGTCGTCGACCACCCCAGGCTGGGGTGGAAGTCCGCTCAGGTCGGCGCCATCATCGCGACCGGACTCGGGTTGCCCGTCTCCGTCGCGGCGCACGTCGAAGCGATGGCCGCATCCGAGTTGCTGCTGAGCCCGGGCAGCGAAGACGGTGTCGCGCAAGGTGAAACGGGCCTGTACTTCTACGCCCGTGAGACGGCCGGAATCGCGATCACGATCGACGGCCGCGTCCACACGCCGTCGAGCGGTCCCGGTTCCATCGCGCACCTGCCGACCGGTTCGTCGGCGCAGTGCTCGTGCGGTTCACGCGGATGCCTCGAGGCGACGATCAGCGATCGCGCGGTCATCTCCGCCGCACTCGACGCCGGCATCCTCCCCGAGTCGAACCAGCGTCCGACGATGAGCGCGCTCTACAAGGCGGCGTCCTCGGGTTCCGTTCCCGCGCACGAGATTCTGGTGGAACGCGCGCAGGTGCTCGGCAAGACGGTCGCGATGCTGCGGGACCTGTTCAACCCGGACCGGGTGATCCTCGGCGGTCAGGCGTTCACCGAGTACCCGGCCGGAATCCCGCACGTCGCGGAGGCCTTCGCGCAGGCATCGTCGCTGGAGCGCAGGGACATTCGCATTTCCGGATTCGGCAACCGGGTGCAGGAGTACGCGTCGACGGTGGTGTCGCTGAGCACCATCTACTCCGACCCGGTCGGAGCGATGCGCCGCACGTCGCCGTAGCGTCACAGCAATTCGTCAGCCGCACAGGCAATAGCCTGTGCGGCTGACGAATTCGTGTGCATCTTGTCCCGGCGAGCGGGGGCTTCAGAGTTTGCGCAGCCCGTCGAGGACCCGTTCCATCAGCTTCCGATCCGGGCCGGTGGATCCGGCCGTCTCGTTCACGGTGACCGCTCCGGCCGCCGCGAGGTCGCCGACGAGCACGCGCGCGACCCCGAGCGGGATCGACGCGAGCGACGCGATCTCGGCCACCGACCGCGGCTCGGAGCACAGCGCGAAGACGCGGCGCAGTTCGTCCGGCGCCGGCATCGCGTCCACGACGGCGTCCCCGTCCGCGCGGGCGACGATGACCGCCTCCAACGGCAGATCGACGCCGGACTCCGTCCGTCCGCCCGTGAGAATGAACGGCCGGACGATCGAGACGGTCTCCTCGGGTTCCGCCCACTCGGTGGCCTCGGAAGTCTGGGGCGCTCGATCGGCGGGTCCGTACACGGCCTCCGCCTGCTCGGGACCGGCCTCGGCCCGGCCGGGCTCCACCCACTCGACCGACTGCGACGGGCTCGGTTCTGCCGTCGGCGACTGCTCTTTCCTGCCGCTTCGGCGCCGGCCGGCCGAACCGAAACGCGCCCCTGTCGCGCCGATCATCGGCCAGTTCTCATCGCTCACAGTCATCGGTCGGGACCCTTCTCGCACTACCCCACCCGTTCCATGGTCCCAAACCCGCGTTCCATGCCCATGGTCCGGTCCCTGTGATTCCGGCTACAGAGTCCGCATGAGCGTTAGATTTGCTGCGTGACGCATTGGCGGCAGAACTCGGATCCGTTCCTCGCGCCCGATCTCGGCCGTTCCGCGCTGCTCGTCGTCGACATGCAGGTGGACTTCGTGGACGGCGGGAAGGCCCCGATCCCGGGCACGTCGGCGGTGCTGCCCGCGATCGCACGTCTCGTGGACGCCTACCGGGAGTCCTCGGCCCCGATCGTGCACGCCGTCCGGTTGTACGAGGGCGACGACGTGGACCTGTGCCGGCGCCGCGTGATCGCCGCCGGGCTGGATCTGGCCAGGCCGGGCACCCCCGGATCCCAGGTGGCGCCCGAGCTGGGAGTGCCGGGACTCGACCCCGAATCGCTCCTCGCCGGTGACGTCCAGGCCGTCTCGCCCACCGAACACGTCCTGTTCAAGCCGCGGTGGAGTGCGTTCTACCGCACCGGGCTCGACGAGCACCTGCGCCGGTGGCGGGTCGACACCGTGGTGATCGCGGGCTGCAACTACCCCAACTGTCCCCGCGCCACGATCGTCGACGCCAGCGAACGGGACTACAAGGTGCTCGTCGCCGCCGATGCGATCTCGGGCGTCGACGCGCGTCACCTGGAGGAGGCCGGACGGATCGGGGTTCTGCACGCGGAGACCGACGAGATCGTCGAGGCGTTGCAGCCACCCGAACTCGAGGTGATCAGCTGAGGGGCGGAGCCGACGTCGCGTCCGGCGGCGCACCCCGTCTGCGCAGTTCCGCACGCGCCCGCTCGATCCCGCCGTGCTCCAACGCGGCGAGCGGCGATTCGTCCGCCCAGACGAGCTCACCTCGGCGGCGGACCGTGACACTCATCGAACCCGCGAGGTGCTCGAGGGCGCCGGGAATGTTGCGACGCTCGGCGGGGAGCGGAACCGGAAGCACGTGGGCCGAGCCCAGCGGGGAGGTGCCCTCGATCTCGACGCTCCACGTGCGGCCGCGGCCGCGCAGCCACCACCGCTCGTCCGTCACGTGCGCCCGGACGGGGGAGGTGACCGGGTTGCCGAGGCGGAACACCGTGCCGTCGGGTAGCGCGACGACGACGGCCGTGACCTCGGTGCGCAGCCCGCCCGCAGTGATCTCGCCGCCGGCGAACGCGACGCACGCCTGCCGGTCGGCGAATCCCTGGGCCTGGCCCCACCACCAGGAGTCGGGGAATCCGCCCCTGCCCCAGTTCTTCTCGGCGTAGACCTGGGCGCCGTCGAGGTCGATCTCGGTGCCGCCGAGCACCGCGGTTCCCTCGGCCCGTCCGCCGAGCAACCACGGATGCCAGTACTGGTTCAGCGCGGGCACGGTCTGGAACACGCTCGACCCACCGAGCCTGCGACGCGGCCACGGGACCTGGGCGCCGATCCGGACGTCGAGGCGGGCGTCCGCTCCGAGATCCACCCGCACGCGGTCGACGGACCCGCGGAACGCGTCGCCGGCGAACGCGCCGAGTCCGGCCGGATTGGCGTAGCCCTCCGGATGTGCGGCGGTCCGCAGGAACCGGGAAGGGTGACCGGCCAGACCGAGCGTCGCCCAGTGGCCGTCCGCGGCCCTGTTGATTCCGGCCAGCGCGATGACGACCTGTCCGGTCGCGGGCTGCGTGAACCGCCAGAAATAGCCTTCCATCGCGACGTCGTGCGCGGCGAGGACGTTGCCGAACGGCAGATCTGCGCCCGTGGACCGGTAGGCCCGCAGCAGTCTCGACACGGGGTCAGCTTCCCGGCTGGGAGTACAGCACCGCCTGCGACTGCGTCACCTGCGCCACCAGCCGGTCCTCGTCGTCCCGCAGTTCGGTGACGACGGCGACCGTGGTGCGTCCGGCGTGCAGCGGACGCGCGGTCGCGGTGACGGTGCCCTTGCGGACGCCGCGGGTGAACACCGTGCTCGAACTCGTGGTCGACGTGGACGCCCCCGCCGGAAGATTCAGAAACGCGCAGACGGCGCCGACACTGTCGGCGAGAGTCATCAGCGCCCCGCCGTGCATGCCGTCTCCCGCCGTGGTGCGGTGCCGGTCCCACTCGAGGTGCCCGACGACCTCCTCGGGCGCGGCCTTGGTGAGGCGAACCCCGGTGTGCACGGCGAACGGCATGGTCGCGACGAGATCAGCGGGATCCATACCCGTGGATGCTAGGCGCGGACCCGAACCCGCGCAGGCAGTTCCGGTCAGAGCGGCAGCGACGACTCCGCGAGCCCCGCAGGCGCCCCGCGACGGCGGAACCATTCCTGACCGAACGCCGCCTGCAACTGCTCCTCGGGCATCTGCAGGAACGGGCCGAAGTCCCCGATCTGGGTGGCGTGCGCGTGCATCGCGGCGCGTTTGGCGCCCATCGCCGAGGTGACGTCCACGACCGTGGTGATCTCGGAGTCCGGAAGACCGAACGTGTCGAGGTCCGGTGGCTGGGCGTTCTCGGACCATTCCGGATTCGCGGCCATCAGTCGCCGGATGTGGTCGCGGCTGACGGCGGCCTCGTAGACGTGCGGTACCCCGGCCAGTTCGGCGGCGCGGAGACCCACGTGATGCACCTGGACGTGATCGGGGTGCCCATAGCCACCGTTGGGGTCGTAGATGGTGACCACGTCGGCGGATTCCTCGACGAGGATCGCGGCCAGCCGGGCAGCGGCCTCCTCGACGTCGACGTTGCAGAACGCCGCCGGATTCTCGTTCTCCGGCGTTCCCGCCATCCCGGAATCCGCGTAGTGCAGCAACACCACACGCTGGGCGCCGAGCAGCGACGTCGACTCCTCGAGTTCGCGGCGCCGACGCTCGGCGAGCGACTCGCCGTCGATCAGGATCCCCTCGGGCGCCTCGCCGAGCGCCCCGTCCGTCGCGGTGACCACGACGACGCGGTGACCGGCGTCGGCGGCCTGACGCATCACGCCGCCGGTGGTGAACACTTCGTCGTCGGGATGGGCGTGGAAACACACCAGGACACTCATGAGCGCAATACTTGCACGTGCTGGAAGTCGCGGCCACGATCTGTGAGGCTCGACGCGTGCTCGGTACCTATCGTCAGATCTTCGCCGCCCCCGGCTCCGCAGCGTTCTCGGCAGCAGGATTCGTCGCGCGCGTACCGATCGCCATGGTCGGCATCGGCATCGTCACGATGCTGTCCGAACTGCGCGGAGACTACGCGCTCGCCGGCGCCCTGGCCGCGGTGTTCGCGCTGACCTACGCGTTCATCACGCCGGTCGTGTCCCGGGCGGTCGACCGCTACGGGCAGTCCCGCGTGCTGCCCGTAGCGTCGGGGATCAGCGCGACATCCCTCGCCGCGATGCTGCTGTGCGTGCGGTTCGGGACCCCCGACTGGGTGCTGTTCGTGTGGGCCGTCCCGGCCGGCTGCATGCCCACGATCGGTGCGATGGTGCGCGCCCGCTGGACCGAGCTGTACCGCGGGACGCCACTGCTGCGGACGGCGTTCGCATTCGAGGCGGTGGTGGACGAACTGTGCTTCATCGCCGGACCGGTGGTCTCCGTCGGGCTCTCCGTCACGGTGTTCCCCGAGGCGGGACCCCTCGCAGGGCTCGTGTTGCTGGTGGTCGGCACGCTCGCGCTCGTCGCTCAGCGTGGCACCGAGCCGCCCGTGCACTCGTCGCCGGACGGCGGCCGCCCGTCCGTCGTCCGGACCCCCGCGCTGTGGATCCTGGTGGCGGTCATGGTGTCGATGGGCACGATCTTCGGCGTCATCGACGTCGGTGCCATCGCCTTCACGCGGAGCCACGACGCACCCGCCTCCGCCACCGTGGTGCTGGCCCTGTTCGCGGCCGGGTCCGCGGTGGCGGGCCTCGTGTTCGGTGCGGTCCGGGTGTCGGCGTCGCTCCGGAAACAGCTGATGGTCGCGGTCCTCGCAGTGGCGGTGCTGATGGTGCCGCTGCTGTTGGCGGGGAGCATCCCGGCGCTCGCCGTCGCCTACGCGGTGGCGGGGATGACGGTGGCGCCGATCATGATCGTCACCACCGGTCTGGTCGAGCAGATCGTGCCCGCGGCCGCGCTCACCGAGGGCATCACCTGGATCGTCACCGGACTCGGTGTCGGCGTCGCCGTCGGGTCGGCACTCGCCGGCCGGATGATCGACGAATTCGGCACGACCGCCGGGTACGCGGTGGCGGCGGTCGCCGCGTTGCTGGCCTCTATGGTGACCCCATGGCTATTCGTGAAGCAGTCGGCGTCGACGGAACGTCCCTCGTCTACTCGGTGACCGGTGACCCCGACGCGCGGGCCCTGGTTCTCCTGCACGGCTGGGCGCAGTCGTCGAAATGCTGGGGCGCCGGCGTGCTCGACGAACTCGCCGACCGTTACCGCGTGATCGCCGTCGACCTTCGCGGACACGGCTACTCGGGTGCTCCCGTCGCCGGCTACGACGACTCCGCGATCTGGGCCGGGGACGTCGACGCGGTACTCACGGCCGAAGGCGTCACGTCCGGTGCGGTGCTCCTCGGCTGGTCCTACGGCGGCCTCGTGATCTGTGACTACCTGGCGTCCCACGGCACGTCCGCCGTCGACGGCGTCGTCCTCGTCGGGGCCATCACCAGCATCGGTCGCGGGGAGGCCGGCGGCAAGGTCGGAGCGGCGATGCGCGCCGCGATCCCCGGCGCGATGTCCGAGGAGCCACGCGAGGCGATCCGCGCGCTGGGCGCGTTCGGCACCGCGCTCACCGGACCTCCCGAAGGCAAGGGCGCGCAGTCGCAGGCGTTGTTCGGCGCCAGCCTCGCCACCCCGCCGCACGTGCGGGCCGCCCTGTTCAACCGCTCCGCGAGCCACGACGACCTGCTCCGGTCGCTCGACGTCCCGGTACTCGTCCTGCACGGAACCGAGGACTCCGTCGTCGACATCTCGGCTGGTAGGCACGCTGCAGACCTGATCCCGCAGGCGCGGGCGTCGTTCTGGGAAGGCTGCGACCACGGGCCGTTCGTCGAGGATCCCGGCCGCTTCGTGAAGGAGGTCGGCGCGTTCGTCGACAACCTCGGTTAAAGGGGCCGATTGGTGGGGGAGCACTATGGAGTGGTGACGCCCTTGCACAACTCGCGCCCCCGCAGGGTGGCCGTCCTCTCGGTCCACACCTCACCGCTGGCGCAGCCCGGTACCGGAGATGCGGGCGGCATGAACGTCTACGTGCTGCAGTCCGCCATCCAGATGGCCCGCCGCGGCGTGGAGGTGGAGATCTTCACCCGGGCCACGTCGTCCGCCGACGCCCCGGTCCAGGAAGCGGCGCCGGGGGTCCTCGTCCGCAACGTCGTCGCCGGCCCGTTCGAGGGGCTCGACAAGCAGGATCTGCCCACGCAGCTCTGCGCGTTCGTGGCCGGGGTGCTCCGCGAGGAGGCCCGCCACGAACCGGGTTACTACAACCTGGTGCACTCGCATTACTGGCTGTCAGGGCAGGTCGGCTGGCTCGCCCGCGACCGGTGGGGTGTGCCGCTCGTGCACACCGCGCACACGCTCGCCGCGGTCAAGAATCTGTCGCTCGCCGAGGGGGACACCCCCGAACCGGCCGCCCGCCAGATCGGCGAACAGCAGGTGGTCGCCGAATCCGACCGGCTCGTAGCGAACACCACCGACGAATCCGATCAGCTGGTCCGCCATTACGGCGCCGACCCGAACCGGATCGACGTGGTGGCGCCCGGCGCCGACCTGACGCGCTACCGCCCGGGCGACCGGGACGCCGCCCGCGCGAAGCTGGGCCTCGACCCCCGCGAGACCGTCGTGACGTTCGTCGGACGCATCCAGCCGCTCAAGGCCCCCGACGTCCTGCTCCGCGCCGCCGCCGAACTGATCGCCCGGGATCCCGAGTCGTCGCTGCGGGTGCTCGTGGTCGGGGGTCCGTCCGGATCCGGACTGGCCCGGCCGGACGCGCTGATCGAACTCGCGTCCTCGCTCGGCATCGCCGCGCGGGTCACGTTCCTCCCGCCGCAGGCGCCCGATCGGCTCGCCGATGTGTACCGGGCTTCGGATCTCGTTGCGGTGCCGAGCTATTCGGAATCGTTCGGTCTGGTCGCCATCGAGGCGCAGGCCTGCGGCACGCCGGTGATCGCCGCGAACGTGGGTGGACTCGGCGTCGCGGTCCGTCACGGCGAGACGGGGCTCCTCGTGGACGGGCACCGCACCGAGGACTGGGCGACGGCGTTGCAGTCGCTGGTCTCCGCGCGCGGCAAGCTGGCCGCGCTGGCCGCCGAGGCTCCGCGGCACGCCGAGAATTTCTCCTGGGAACACACCGCCGACGGACTCCTCGAGAGCTATCGGATGGCGACCGTCAACTACAACTACGGACACGGCCCGAGCGAGTTCTCCCCGCGTCGCGGACGCGGATTGTGGAAGCTGCGCAGGGTCGGGGGAGTGCGCGCATGACCGACTTGGCCGAGGTGATCGAGTCCGCCCTGACCGACCGGGAGTTGGACTTCACGAGGAAGGACTCGACACACTTCGTCGTCGAGTTGCCCGGCGAGCGCAAGCTCAAGACCACCACGCTGCTGACCGTCGGAAAGCACGGCCTGCGCGTCGAGGCATTCGTCTGCCGCAAGCCCGACGAGAACTTCGAAGGCGTCTACAAGTACCTGCTGCGGCGCAACCGCCGGCTGTACTCGGTGGCCTACACGATCGACAAGATCGGTGACATCTACCTGGTCGGTCAGATCGCCGAGCACGCGGTGACCGCGGACGAACTGGACCGCATTCTCGGGCAGGTGCTCGAGGCGGCCGACGGCGACTTCAACACCCTTCTCGAACTCGGATTCGCCGGTTCCATCAAGCGGGAGTGGGAATGGCGTGTCTCGCGCGGCGAGTCGCTGGCGAACCTGAAACCGTTCGAACATCTCATCGAGGACTCGCAGTCCTGAGTGTGGGTTGACCTCCCGCGGACGGGAATTGCGCGCGGGTAGAGTTGCGGCGAACCTGTGACTGGTGTCACAACTGCTGCTGCAACACTTCGAGGGAGTGACCCACGTGAGCTTCAAGAGCCCGTTTCCGGACGTCGAGATC
>NZ_JARJBD010000417.1:0-437 GCF_029269925.1 Rhodococcus sp. T2V | reverse complement strand
CAGGTCCCCTTCTCCTGGGTCACCGCGGACGAGGCCTACGGGCAGGTGAAGTACCTGCGGGTCTGGCTCGAGGAACGCGATATTTCCTACGTCCTGGCCACGCGCTGCAACGACGACGTGTTCACCCCGCACGGGCGCACCGGGCGCGCCGACGAGATGATCGCCGCGGTCCCGGCGAAGCAGTGGCGCCGGATCTCCGTCGGCGACGGCGCGCACGGCCGACGCGAATACTCCTGGGTGCGGATCCCGATCCGGATCGCCTGGGCACCCGGGCGCGGGCACTGGCTGCTCGCCCGCCGATCCCTCTCCGATCCGACCGAGATCGCGTACTACATCTGCGCCGGACCCCGCCGCACCACGCTCACCGAACTCGCCACCATCGCCGGCTCCCGGTGGCGGGTCGAGGAATGCTTCCAGCAGGCCAAGAACGAGGCCGG
>NZ_JARJBD010000416.1:0-438 GCF_029269925.1 Rhodococcus sp. T2V | reverse complement strand
CCTACATCCACCAGATGAAGATCGAGGGCTCGCAGCTGCCGCTGATGATCGCGGTCCTCGACGAGTTCTTCATTCTCTCCGGCAAGTGGCAACGTTTGGCCAAGACCGGTGACGACGAGACCCGCGCACAGCTCAAGGAACTCGACCCGCTCGGGGCGTGGGCCGACCTTGCGGTGCTCGCCCGGTCGGCCGGCATCCGGCTGTTGCTCGGTGTGCAGCGCCCCGACGCGAGTCTGTTCGGTGGTGCCTCCGGTAACGCACGCGACAACTTCGGGACCCGCATCAGCCTCGGCAACCTCTCTCAGGACGGTGCGCTGATGATGTGGGGCGACTCCACGGTCGGCCGGGAGGTCGACACCTCCGTCAAGGGCCGCGGTATCGCGCTCGGCGACGACGGCAACCCCGTCGACGCGCAGATGTGGTGGACCCCCAACGTCG
>NZ_JARJBD010000415.1:0-440 GCF_029269925.1 Rhodococcus sp. T2V | reverse complement strand
TTCGAGTAGCCGACTTTGCGGAGTTCGTCTTCCTTCTCCGCCTCGAAGTACAAGGTGGTGACGTCGTAGAGCACCAGCGACAGCCCGCCGGTCGCCGCCGCGTGCTCGAAGCATTTCGTCGCGACCCGATTCCGGTAATCACTTGTGGTGCAACGCGTAAATGCATTGGCGTAGGTGTTGCGGTGCGCCGGTGTCAAACCGATCTCGCTGACGACGCGGGCGGTGTCGCTCATCGAGGTCGGCTCCACGAGTCGGCCGAGGACCAGTTGGAAAAACGCCTCGTCGTCGACAACGTCGAACCCCAGTCGGGACCACGCTATGGCGATCGTCTCGATCAGCCAGCGGGACCGCTTCGCGATGATCAGCGACGGGCCGCCACCGGGGCCGGCGAGCGCATCCAGCCCCAGGTCGAGTTCCTCCTGACCCTCGTCGAGTTTGTC
>NZ_JARJBD010000414.1:0-445 GCF_029269925.1 Rhodococcus sp. T2V | reverse complement strand
AGGTGATGACGGCGGGACACGTCGAGGAGTTCGTCGAACGCCTGGGCGTCGCTGCGGCCGCGGGCGGCGATCAGGATGCCCTTCGCGGTGGCGAGGAGTTCGCGGCCGTCCGGGCGTCGGCGGGGAATCAGGCGCGTCGGGGCCGGAAGCGCAGTGCCAGGTGGTTCGGTGATGTCCTCGATCATGCGGCGGTGTCCCTTGCTCTCGTGCATCGACCGGGACCCGCCGGGGTGCCGACCGAACCCGTGAAACGAACACTGTGAGTCATGTCACTCGATGCCTGACCAGTTCTAGCACACACCCCGCACCGGCCCTCGACACCAACGTTTCCGACCCTCACACAAACGCCCAGGTAGAAGTGAGCATCCGAGCGGTAGCGCGGGCAGCGGCGGTGCGGTAGAACAGAACCGGCGAGACACTTTTGTGACCTGAACCACACATGAAC
>NZ_JARJBD010000413.1:0-445 GCF_029269925.1 Rhodococcus sp. T2V | reverse complement strand
AACTCGGCGAGATCGTGTGGATCGTCGACCTGAACCGGCAGTCCCTGGACCGGGTGGTGCCCAACATCGCCGCGGGCCGGCTCGAGGCGATGTTTGCCGCCGCCGGGTGGCAGGTGCTCACCGTGAAGTTCGGGACGCTGCTCGAGTCGTTGTTCACCCGGGCCGGTGGTCCGGCGCTGCGGACCCGGATCCTGGACATGCCCAACCCCGAATACCAGCGGCTGTTGCGCTGTGACGCCGAGCAGGTGCGGGGGCGGCTGCCCGGCGACGGCCCCGACGCCGCCGCGATCGCGGCCCTGATCGGCGAGTTGGACGACGACACCCTCCTCGCGGCGATCCGGAACCTCGGTGGCCACGACCTCGACGCGCTGCGGGCTGCGTATGCGCAGATCGACGACACCCGGCCGACGGTGATCATCGCCTACACCATCAAGGGCCGCGGCCT
>NZ_JARJBD010000412.1:0-447 GCF_029269925.1 Rhodococcus sp. T2V | reverse complement strand
ATTTCCGAGAGAACGAACGTATGCCACTTCCAATACAGTGGCAGATCGGGCGGGCGGTGCCGATCCCCGGGGTCAGCGGCCGCGGACAGGCCGACCCCGGCTTCCTGCCCGCACACGTCGCACGAATGTTTCTGCGGCACATCGTCGAATACGAACCCGGGCCGACCGAGCACCACGCCTGGGCCGCCGAGTCGCGTCACCGCCGCGCCCCTGCCGGGCCGGCAGCGAAGTACCAGCTCGAATGGTTCCATCACGACAAATCCGACAGCCGCCTGCGCCGCGGAGACGTGGTCGTCTTCGTCACCGCGGACCACGCGTGGCTCTATGCACCTGCCGTGGTGGATTCCGAGGCGATCGCGATCCCGCGCTCCCCCGGTGCCATCGGGCACCTTCTGCGCAGCCGCACGGACCTGGACCCGATCCCGGTGCCGGTCGCGGAGCAGATCC
>NZ_JARJBD010000411.1:0-448 GCF_029269925.1 Rhodococcus sp. T2V | reverse complement strand
CGTTCCTCCATTGGCTTCAGTTGAGCTTCGGCATCGGCGGCGGCATCGGCTGACCTCCCGCAGCGTCCGGAACGCCGCACCGTCGGGCGAGAAGCAGTGGTGCTCGGCTCGCCAACAGGTGAGCCGAGCACCACGCTGAACTGCGCAAACTGCATGTGCGCCGCGGCGGCGGCGAATCGGTACCGGACTGACCGTCGGGGAGCGATCGGACCTGCCCGAGCGGTCCATGCTGGTAAGGCCCGGTTTCCGTCGACGGTTCGGGGCGCTCATCCGGTCGGTCGCACACGTCCGGGACGTGGCCGAGAAATTGTTCGCGCGGCGCCGAAATATTCGCCTGGAGCCGAAATTTCTACCGCCTGAGCGCTCATTGCCCGAATTGCGAGGGTGACACTTTTCGAGGTGGTCGGAAATGAGATGCGGGGCACAATTCGCGGGCTTCGCGGCAAGC
>NZ_JARJBD010000410.1:0-450 GCF_029269925.1 Rhodococcus sp. T2V | reverse complement strand
AGTCGACGAGTTTCTCCATCCGCCGGGTCGAGACCCCGAGCAGGTAGCAGGTCGCGACGACCGAGGTCAGCGCCTTCTCGGCGCGCTTGCGGCGCTCGAGCAACCAGTCCGGGAAGTACGAACCCGATCGCAGCTTGGGGATGGCGACGTCGAGTGTGCCGGCCCGGGTATCGAAGTCGCGGTGCCGGTATCCATTGCGGCTGTTGGTGCGGGCATCGGAACGTTCACCGAAGCCGGCCCCACACAGGCTGTCGGCCTCGGCACCCATCAACGCATCGATGAACGTGGACAGCAGACGACGCAGCAGATCGGGGCTGGCGTCGGAGAGCCGGTCGGTCAGGAACTGGTTCAGGTCGATATCGTGGGCAGTGGTCATCGCGTGGTCCTGTCTTGAGTGACTGTGGTAGGTCTCTCGAAGAGTCACGCGATGGCCGCCTTCTTGGGGCTACG
>NZ_JARJBD010000409.1:0-452 GCF_029269925.1 Rhodococcus sp. T2V | reverse complement strand
CGAAGGCGTTGTCGAGTGCGGTGAACCCGAGCCCGGCTCTCGCCGCCTGACGCTGGGCCCAATGGTGGCCGTTGATGCACAGTTTGGCGTTATAGGGGAAGTACGAGCAGAACTTGAGGAAGAACGGGCCGAAGTCCGCGTCGACGCAATAGAAGTAGTAGTGGTTGACCACGCCGGTGGACTTGACGATCCACGGATAACTCTTGCCGTCGGCGTCGCGGCGCTTCTCGGTGCGGAACAACGGTGTCCTTTCCTGGGCCCGGCCGACGAACACCACTCCTTCCGGTGCGGTGAACTGCTCGAGGTACTCGTGCATGACGTCGTCCTTGCGCTGACCCTTGACGAAGTCGACCCACGGGATGTGTCGGGTGTCGGCGAAGCGGTGCACCGCCGCCGAGAAGCGGTCGGTGATCCTGGCGAGCGGGGCGGTGGAGGCGACCGGCAACCCGAGC
>NZ_JARJBD010000408.1:0-465 GCF_029269925.1 Rhodococcus sp. T2V | reverse complement strand
ACGCCGTCATCCCCCCGTCCCACACCCGCGGACAGATCGTGGCCGCCCTGCGCCTCCTCGAACGCAAAATGGTCACCCTCCCGCCCAAGAAGCACGGGAACATCCCCCTGTGACCGCGGTAGCGGAACTGGCTGACGTCCTGTTGGACGAGGCCGCAATGCTGGGGACAGTTGTGCCGCAACAGGATCCGATCCGTTTCTCCGGGAATCCCTCCGACGAGGAGATCGCGGCGGTAATCGCCGTCCTCGCCTCGCTGGCCGCCGTCCCTACCGCGGCGACGCCGCCGGATGAGGAGGGATGGGGTGCTCCCGCCCAGTTGATGCGCTACGGGCTGTCCGCGGCACCCTGCGCTTTTGTCAACGCTCGCTTTGCTCGGTAAAGGAAGATTGATGACCAATTCTCACAAGCAGATCACGAAGGTGCTCGTCGCGAACCGCGGTGAGATCGCAGTGCGGGTGATCCGGG
>NZ_JARJBD010000041.1:0-82423 GCF_029269925.1 Rhodococcus sp. T2V | reverse complement strand
TGCCGACGTGCTGGGGGTAGCACAGGATCGAGCCGTCGAGGTATGCGACACCGCGAGCCTTGGCCCACTGCTCCATCTCGTCGACCTCGTCGGGGACGCCGGTGCCGACGTTGACGAGCACCGATCCGTTCCAGGTGCCGACCTCGTCGAGCGCGGCACGTGTCGTGTCGTAGCTTGCGGTACATGCGAGGACGACGCGGGAGGAGCGTACGGCGTCCTCGATGTCGTCGACGGCGGTGATGCCGTCGACGGCGAGCGCCCGGGCCTTCTCGGGGGTTCTGTTCCAGGCGGCGACGGTGTGGCCCTGTCGCGCCAACGTTCGCGCCAGGGCGGATCCCATCAGGCCACAGCCCATGACCACGACGTCGTACGGCTTGTGCGGGGGTGCGTGCATCGGCTGATCCCTTACTGCTGGCGTTGAGGGGTTGGCAGGGCCCGGGTGTGTCGGCACCGTGGCATCGACACACCCGGTGAGTGGTTGCCGGGGTGTCACGGCGTCCGGCGGCCGCTGCGGGTGCGCGAGATCGCCACCGTCACCACGATCAGAGCGGCCAGGCCGACGGCTGCCCAATAGCCCGTGTCGTACTGGTCCCTGTTCGCGACCGCGATGTCCGTGCCGGGGATCGGCACCGTGGATGCGCTCAAGACACTGGTCACGATCGCCGATCCGAGGGCGAAACCCACCGACATCGCGGTACCGGCCATGGCGGCCGCCATGCCGGCCTCGCTCTCGGGAACGGCCATCTGGACGATCGCGAAGCTACCTGCGTAGCCCATGGCGCAGCCGAACCCGATGACACCCGCGCCCACGAGGTAGTGCCACTGCTGGTCGTGGGCGACCGCGAGCAGCGCGAGTCCGACAGCGGTGATGACGGCACCGGTGATGAGCACCGCGGCACCACGTCCCTCGGCGACCGGCTTCTCGACCACCGTTCCTCCGACCAGGAAGGTGATCGCGAACGGAACCATCAGCCACCCGGTCTGCAGGGCCGTGCGGCCCAGACCGTAGGCGTCTTCGGGGGCGAGCGAGGCCGGGTCGATCTGCGCGTAGTTGCTCAGCAGAACCAGGAACGCGGCGTTCACCGTGGCGAACAGCCCGACCGCGACACAGGTGGCGGTGACGAACGGGGACTTGATCAGAGCTGCCGAGAAGACCGGGCTCGAGGACCTGCGCTGCGCCCAGAACCAGGCGCCTGCGCCGAGAAGGCCGGCGGCGAGGGGGATCAGGGCTTCGGTGCCCCACACCACGCCCTGGCTCAGGGCGAGCAGGACCGCGCCGACCCACGCGATCATCCACACCGTGCCCACCGCGCCGATGCCTGCCACGGCGGTGGTGGGGCGGAACTGCTCGATGGTGAGAAAGGACGCCACCGTCGTGGCCGCACAGGCAGCGGCCAGGATGTAGAGGAACGCGCGCAGCGAGAGGTTCTCGACGATGAGCCCGCCGCCGATCATGCCGACGACGATGCCGATCCCGGTGGCGACGACCAGCACGGCGACCGCGGTGGTCAGACCGCTCTCGCCCAGGCTCCGCCGCAGGAAGCCGAGGGGCAGCATCTGAGCTGCCGTGCCGAACCCCATGGCGACCGCGCCGACGAGTAATGCGGCGTACGAATCGCCGATCGCCGCGACCAGCGCGCCACCGGTGAGGGCGGCGCCCGACAGCACCGCCGTGTCGCGGTCGCCGATCACGTCCGAGAGCCGCGGAATCAGCACGAACCCGGCGCCGCCGCCCAACGTGAGCAGTGTGAAAATCCAGGTCACCGACGAAACGGACGTCAGCTGGTATTCGGCCTGTATCGCAGGCAGCAGCGGTGGCAGGACGAAGACGATCGCGTTGGTCAAGAGGACCAGAAGGGCGGCGACCGCGATGAGGGGCACTCGTCGGGTCGTGCTCCCGCTGTCGGTACCGGCCGGCGCGGTGACCGACTCGGACTCAGTGCGCTCGGTCATGACGTCCTCCGACTGATGAAGCGGTGTTGTCGACGGGTTCCGTTGTGACCTCGTACAGGGCACCTGAGGGGTCGGGGAGGTTGTAGAGCGGCGCCAACGACTCCATGAGGAGCTCGAAGGGCACCACCTCCTCCGGGGTGTTGACGCCAGGGTGGGCGATCTGACCGCGCAGCAACATACGCGCGGCCATGGCTGCCGGGATCGCGGTAGCGCCCGCCATCCTTCCCTCGGACCAACGCCGCATGCTGACCGCTGCACGTGCGGGTCGTCCGTCGAGCTCACCCTGGGCGAGCGCCCAGAGGTTGGGGGTACGGCGAGTCCGGGCAGCGTTCGCTGGGCGTTCGATGCCGTCCTCGATGCGGAGCGCGGCGTCGTGAGCAGACAGGGTGCCTGCGTCGACGGCGGCCATGATCGGAGCGATCCCGTCGAACCACCAGGCCGGCCCGGCCATGACGTTGTAACACTGCCGGAGTTCCGGGAAGCGGCGGGGCAGGGTAATGGTCTCGGGATGTCCGATCGTGCGGACCTCGATCTCGCCGATGCCGGGGTACTGCAGGCGCATCGATTCCAACGGGGTGACGAGCGATGGTGTGCCGTCCTGAAGAACCTGCACCTTGCCCGTGCACTCGTGCACGAGGTGGAGCAGCGCGGCGGCGGGGCGGGCGCCGCCGGGTTCGCTCTCGGTGCCGGCCACCACCCAGCCGGTGTAGAGCTCGTGCACCGCGTCGAGTTCAGCGGCGGCGCGTGCGGCCAGGACGTTCGACACTCCCGGGCTGGCACCCATCCCGATGAGGGCGGTGATGCCCGCGGCGCGGGCTCGGTCGTCCCATTCGAGGGCGGCGAGGGTCGGTTCCCAGTCGTCGTTGATGTCCACGTAGTCGACTCGTGCGTCCACGGCTGCGCCCAGCACCCGCTCGCCGAAGACCGTGAACGGGCCGAGCGTGCTGAGCACCACGGCCGAGTCCGCGATGTGCGGCACGAGGTCATCGGCCAGTGCGTCGATGACCACCGGCCTGACCTTCCGTCGTTCGTCCCCGTCCAGGTCGATCAAGGACAGGGCCGCGACGTCGCGGTCGAGCACCCGCACCTCGCTGACCTCCTCGAACGATGCCAGCGTCTCCACCGCCTTGCGTCCCATTGCGCCGGCGCCACCTACAACAGTCACTCTCATAAGGGTTCTCCTGGTTTCAGTTCTCGTAGTGCAGGACGCCGTCGTCCACGGACTCGAGGAGTCGCTGGGTGTCGGCGTAGTTCTGGGGGTTGATCCACGGCGCCCGGTCGCCCTGACGGGGGAATGTCCCGGCGGCGCGTTTCAGGTAGCTCGAGGTCACGTCGTTCACGTAGGGCAGCGGGGGCAGGTGCTCGTGCGCCGCCAGATGCGGAGTCACTCGGGATGCGCCGAGGTCGTCCATGTGCTGCAGGACGCGGCACCAGTAGTCGTTCACGGCCTCGATGCGCAGGGTCCATGAGGCGTTGATGAACCCGAAGGCGTAGACCAGATTCGGCACACCGGACAGGGCCAGGCCCTTGTAGGTCCAGCATCGCCCGATGTCGATCGGGGCGCCGTCGACGTCGAATGCGGCCTCACCGCCCATGACCACGTCGAGTCCGGTGGCCTTCACGATCACGTCGGCGTCGATGTGCTGCCCGTCGCGCATCAGCACGCCGGACGCGGTGATGCGATCGATGTGGCCGGTGGCCACGTCGGCACGGCCTTCGCGGATGGAGTGGAACAGATCGGCGTCGGGCACTACGCAGACCCTCTGGTCCCACGGTTCGTATGTCGGCGTGAAATGCTGCCGGCGGACGTCCTCGCCGACGACCTCGTCGATCGCCTCGAAGAGAACCTTCTTGAAGGATTCGGGATCCTGGCGGGCTTGTGCATAGAGCTCTTGCTGGTTGTGCAGGTTCCGCAGCCGGATGCGGGTGAAGGCTTCCTCCGGTCCGACCGTGCGCCGTAGCTCGGCGGCTTCCGGGTCGACTCCGGTCTCGATGTACACGTAAGTGGGGGAGCGTTGGACCATGGTCACCTTCGCTGCCTCACGTGCCAGGCTGGGGATGAGGGTCACCGACGTTGCTCCCGAGCCGATGACCGCAATGTTCTTGTCGCGGTAGTCGAGGTCCTCGGGCCAGTCCTGGGCGTGGATGACGGGCCCGTCGAAGTTCACCTCGCCGGTCAGGGGAGGGTTGAAACCACCGCGATAGCTGTAGTAGCCGGTGCCGAGATAGACGAACCGACACCGCAGGGTCTGCCGGCCTGCCGTCGTCTCGACAGTCAGGGTCCACCGGTTGTCGCCGCTGCTCCACGATGCTGCGACCAAGCGGGTTCCGAACCGGATGTGCCGATCGAGGCCGAACTCACGCGTGGTGTCTTCGAGGTAGGTCCTGATCGACTCTCCGGAGGCGATGGCCTCCGGCGCGGTCCACGGCTTGAAGGCGTAACCGAGAGTGAACATGTCGCTGTCGGATCGGATGCCCGGGTACCTGAACAAGTCCCAGGTGCCACCCACGCCGTCACGCATCTCCAGGATCGCGAAGGTCTTGTCGGGGCAGTTGCGCTGCAACTGGACCGCCGCTGCGATGCCGGAGATCCCGGCGCCGACGACGATCACGTCGTAATCGTTGGTGCTGTTCACGGTCAGTCGACTCTTTCCAGGAATGTGCGGGTGATCGCACGCCGATCGGGCTTGCCGGAGGCCGTGCGAGGCAACTCGTCGAGCACGGTCCAGTGCTCGGGCACGGCATAGTCGGGCAGCTGGGTGTGGAGGTGAGCACACGCGGCCTCGACGTCGAGGGTGCTGGTCGGCCTGAGGATGACCGCAACGGCTACACGTTCCTGCAGCACCGGGTCGGGGACGGCGAAGACAGTGGCCTCGGCGACGGCAGGCAGTGCGGAGACCTTCGACTCGACGTGGGCAGGCAGCACCTTCTCGCCGCCGCGGTTGATCACGTCGTCGACCCGGCCCGACAGCCAGAGCAGTCCGTCACCGTCGAGATGACCGAGATCGCCTGTGCGCAACCAGGGGCCGCTGATCTTGGCGGCCGTCAGTTCGGGCTGTTCCCAGTACCGGCTCATCCTGGTCGGTCCTGTGACCCAGACTTCGCCCACCTCGCCCTGTGGCGCCGCGGTCCCGTTCTCCCGCGTCACCTGGATGGTCACGCCGGGCACGGGCAGGCCGACGGACTCGCCCTCGGTGGTGATCAGGTCTGGCGGCAGGACGGTGCACCCCGAGGTGAACTCGGTCAGGCCGTAGCCGTGCAGGAGGACGAGCTGGGGCCACCGGGTGAGCAGCTCCTCGGACCAGGCGGCCGGCATCGGACTGCCGCCGAAGAGCACCACGCGTGCCGCGCCGTACGCCGCCTCCGCGTCGTCGGCCACCATGAGGAGCCGCAGGATGCTGGGCACGGCGGTCAGGTAGGTGACAGGTCGGCGGCGCAGCTCGGCGAGCGCATCGGCGGTGCGGTAGCGACCGAGGAGATGGGTGCTGCCGCCCGCGGCCAGTAGGGCGCCGAGCTGATCGTTGAAACCGGTGTTGTGGAACAGCGGGACCAGGACCAGGGTGCTGTCGTCGGAGCCGAGGCCCGCGCAATCGGCGATGGTCTGCGCCGCGGCGAAGATCGCGCCGTGGGAAAGGACCGCACCCTTGGGTGTGCCGGTGGTCCCCGAGGTGAAGCTGATGACGGCGTCGTCGTCAGCGCTGGGCCATGGGTGATCGTGCGCCAGCGGTGGTCGTCGGCAGGCGGCGAGGTCTTCGAGGCGGTAGGTCGGCCGTCCCGTGGCATGGGCGAGCTGCTCGTGATCTTCGTCGTGGGCAACGACGCGGGCATCGAGGAGGTCACACTGCTCGCGGAACTGCGACGGGTTGAGGCGGTTGTTGGCCGGCGAGACGATCGCACCCAGGCGCAGCCCGGCGAGATAGGTGACGACCCAGCCGACGGTGTTGTGGCCGACGACGAGGACGCGGTCTCCGGGACGCACGCCCAGCTCGAGCAGGAGTTGAGCCGCGCGCTCGGCGCGCTCGCGCAGCTCCGCGTAGGTCAGCCGCTGGTCGCCGTCGACCAGGGCCTCGGATGAGCCGTCGGTGCCGGCGTGGTCCCACACCGCGCGGGGGAGGGTGCTCATGAGCACTCCCCGACCAGGCACCGCGCGCGAGCTTGTTCCACGAGCCACGGGAAGCAGGGCTCGAGATCCACGCTCGCCTCGGGGTGCCACTGCACGCCGAGCACGGCGTGACCGGGCAGCTCGATCGCCTCGACCACACCGTCGGGGGCGTGCCCGGAGGCAACCAGCCCGGCGCCGAGTTGGGCCACTGCCTGGTGATGCCACGAGTTGACGCCGCACCTCTCGCCGTAGAGATGCGATGCGAGGGTGCCGTCGAGGAAGGTGACCGGGTGCTCCCGCTCCGGTCGCTGGTCCGGGACGCTTTCCTGCGAAAGATGACGCTCGGTGGTCTCTGTCAGGTGGGGGACCAGGGTGCCGCCCAGCGCGACGTTCAGCACCTGATGGCCGCGGCAGATCCCCAGGACCGGGATGTCGCGCTCCAGGGCGTGGCGCACCAGCGAGATCTCGTAGTCGTCCCGTTGCCGGTCGATCGCGAGGACCTCGCCACCCATACCTGCGCCGGGCGGAGGACCTCCCCACACCTGAGGATCGATGTCCTGACCGCCGGTCACGATGAGCGCGTCGATCCTGTTCACGACGTCGGCTCCCGCACTCTCGTAGGGAAGCTGGACCGGGATTCCACCAGCCTCGGTGACCTTCATGCCGAACTCGGCCCAGAACATGTCGGCCTTGGCGGGGGCCCACCGGGGGTCGAGCCCGGCCAGGGTGGTGGCGGAGATCCGCCGTCCGGTGATGGCGATCAGCGGTTTCATGTCTGCCTCCTGATGTCGGCGATGACGCGGGTCAGGCCGCCCTGCCGCATGCGTTGGAAGCCCTCGTTGATCTCGTCGAGTCTCACGAACGCTGACAGCATGTCGTCCAGGTTCAGCCGTCCCTGCTCGTAGAAACGGACGTAGCGGGGGATGTCGGTGGGGAACTGGTTCGAGCCCATGAAGGCGCCCTGGAGGCGCTTCTCGAACGCGAAGAGCTCCGTGGCGCGGACGGAGATCGGCTGGCTGTCGGGAACCAGGCCGAGCACGGTCGCCGTTCCACCGGGACCGAGCATGGCGAAGGCCTGCTCGACGGTGACGGCGAGGCCGATGGCCTCGAATGAGTAGTCGACTCCACCGGCGGTGAGCTCGCGGACCGCCTCGACGCTGTCAGTGGTGCCGGCATCGACGGTTGCGGTGGCACCGAAGCCGATCGCGTCGTCCAGGCGCGCCTTGTTGGTGTCGACTGCGATGATCTCGGCCGCACCGGCCAGCTTTGCTCCCTGGATGGCGGCGATCCCGACGCCGCCACACCCCAGGACCGCCACCGTCGACCCGGGCTCGACCCGGGCGCTGCGGAATACAGCGCTGATGCCGGTCACGACCGCGCACCCGAGCACCGACGCCGCAGCGAGGGGCATCGATTCGGGGATCACCACCAGCGAATGCCGGTGGACGACCATCGCGGTCGCGAAGGCGCCCAAACCTGCCGTCGGGTGAACGGATTGTCCGGACCCGTTGGTGAGGACGGGACGCGTGCGTTCACGCAGATGACCGCGTCCGGCGCACAGGGTCAGGCGCCCGGCGAGGCAGAACCGGCAGGTGCCGCAGTACGAACTCAGACACGTGACGACGTGGTCACCCACGCGCAGGCCGGTCACCCGGTCGCCGACGTGGCGGACCACCCCGGACGCCTCGTGGCCCAGCACCGTCGGGCAACTGGCCGGCCAGACGCCTTCGATCTCATGCAGGTCGGAACGGCACAACCCGGCGTAGTGGACGTCGACGAGCACCTCCTCCGGGCCCGGGGCGTCGAGTCGGAGGGTCTCCAGCTCGAGTTTCCCTGGAGCCGTGTTGAGGACGGCGGCAACGACTTGTTCGGTCACAGCGCGATCCAGGTGTGCTTGAGGTGCGTGTACTTGTCCACGGCGTAGGTGCCCTTGTCGGAGCCGTTGCCGGACATCTTTCGCCCGCCGAACGGCGTCGCCGGTACACCCTCCTCGTAGGAGTTGATCCAGACGTTGCCGACATCGAGGCCGCGCGCCATGCGGTGGATGCGAGAGACGTCGCGGGTCCAGACAGATGCGGCGAGTCCGAACTCGGTGTCGTTGGCCAGGCGGAGCGCCTCCTGCTCGTCCTGGAACGGCTGGATGCACACGACGGGCCCGAAGATCTCCTCACGGGCGACCTGCATGGATGCGTTGGTCCCGGTGAAGACAGCTGGTGCGATGGTCGATCGATCGGCGTCGACAGGCTGGTCGCTGCCGGTGTGCAGGGTGGCGCCGTCGTGGAGGCCCGACGTGATGTACTCGAGCACCGTGCCGCACTGGCTGCGGCTGCTCATCGGCCCGAGGTCGGTTGTGGGGTCGAGGGGGTCACCGATTCGCAGCCTCTCCGCGCCGACCCGGACACCGTCGACGACCTGGTCGTAGACCGACTGTTCGACGTACAGCCGGCTTCCTGCCGTGCACATCTGTCCCGTATTGAAGGTGAACGCCCAGACAGCGGTCCTGATCGCGACCTCGAGGTCGGGGGCGTCGGCGAAGATGATGTTCGGTGACTTGCCGCCGAGCTCGAGCGAGACCGTCTTCCCGTTGGAGGCCGCGGAGTCCCCGAGCAGGCGCAGGCCGACTTCGGTGGATCCGGTGAAGCTGATGCAGGCGACGCCGGCATGCCTGCTCAGTGCCGTGCCGACTGCGGCGCCCCGCCCGGTGACGACGTGGAACACGCCGTCGGGAAGTCCGGCGAGGCTGCTGAGTTCCGCGAGCCGAAGCGAGGAGACCGAAGTCTGAAGGGCCGGCTTGAGGATGAGGCTGTTACCCGCCATCAGGGCGGGGGCGATCTTCAGCATCGCCAGGCTGAGAGGGAAGTTCCAGGGCGTGATGGCCGCGACAACTCCGACCGGTTCGCGTGTGACCAGCGCCAAGGCATCGGTCAGGCCGCGGGGCGACTCGTCCATGAGTTTGTCCGCGAGTTGGCCGTACCAGCGGAGCAGCTTCGCCGTAGTGGCGACTTCGACGGTGCGGGCGTCGCGGAAGGGCTTGCCCATCTCACGTGACACGAGCACGGCGAGTTCGTCGGCGTGCTGGTCGATCAGGTCTGCCCAGGCGATGAGGATGCCGCCGCGTTGCGCAGGCGACATCCGGGACCAGGACCCACTGTCGAACGTTGCCGTTGCCGTCTTGACCATGCGGTCGACGTCGGTCGTCGAGGCCGCGGGCACGTGGGTGAAAACTGCGTCGGCCCAGGGATCTCTCAGCGGGAGGGTCTCGAAGCCGGCCGCCTCGGCCCAGCCACCGCCGTCCCACATCCCGAAGGACGTGGGAACGGCGGCGGACAGGCTCCGCAATTCGGCGGGGACGGTGGACATCAGGCGTTTGCCCCGGCAAGGAGTCCGGCGCCGTCGACGTCGCCGAGTACGACCCGCGGGTCCGCCATCTCGCCGTTGTATTCGACCCAGCCCATGTACGGGTTGGACGCCTTGTAGCCCAGGAGCTCCTGGATCGGCTGCGGGATCTGCTTGATCTCGTCCAGGGAGAGGGACAGATAGTGGTTCTCCTCCTGACGGAGGTAACCGCGGAAAATTCCCAAGATGGCGCCGGTACGGATCGAGTCCGTGGATACGTTCTGGCCACCGCCGTGGTAGGTGCCACCGAGCCACATGACGGCGGAGCCGGCACTCATCTCGGCGGGGATCGTCTCGCTGACCTGCGGCATCCGCTCGTCGTCCCACAGATGGCTGCCCGGGATGACGCGAGTAGCGCCGTTCTCCTCGGTGAAGTCGGAGATCGCGATCATCATGCCGATCGCGTCGGTCTTACCCGGATGCACGGTGTAGAAGATGCTGTCGTCGCGGTGCAGGGGCTGTCGGCCCTGGCCCGGGTGGATCTGGATGCACTGGGTGGCGCCGATTTGTAGTGTGGGCGTCTCGTCGACACGGTCCTGGCCGTACCACATTCCCTTGGGCGGACACAGGAAGTGCTGCGCCGTCTCCTGGAACACGGGGCTGAGCGCGGCCGCATCGAGTCCTCGGGTGTGCTTGAAGAGCCGTGCGAGGCGGCGGGTCTTGGTGCCGGCGAAGTACTCGTCCGTCCCGTCCGGCGTTGCCCTCATGAGAGGGAAGAGGTCGTTGCTGACGGTGTCGAGCTGTTCCGCGGTGAGGACGTCGGGAATACGGACGATGCCGTCCCGCTCGAGGATTTCGATTGCCTCGGCGGCGGTGGAGGCGTCGCTGAGCTGTGCGTTCATTCCATTTTCCTTCGTGTGGATGTGTCGGTTGCGGTGTGGGGAGGGGGTGCGCAGCTTCAGGCGAGCTCGAAGTAGCGCTTCGACTCCCAGACGGAGAGCTGCTCGTCGTCGCGTTCGGTCTCGGTGTGGAAGGTGAGCCACTCCCAGCGACGGATGCCGATCCAGTAGTCGACGAGCTCGTCGCCGAGGTATTCGCGCAGGACGGTGTCGCGCTCGAGAGCCTCGATGGCGTCGTAGAGGTTCGACGGAATGCGGGGCGCGATCTCGGCAGGCGCCCCCCAGGCCATGAGCTCGTACGCAGCCGGGGGTGTGAGCTTCTTGTCGAGTCCCGCCAGGCCGGCGGCGAGGAAGGCGGCGAGGCTGAGGTAGATGTTCGAGTCGGCAGAGGGAACCCGGTACTCCAGCCGGCTGGCGTCGGGTCCGGCCGGCACGGCCCGCACGGCGCAGGACTTGTTGGCCACGCCCCAGGTCAGCGTCGTCGGAGGACCCTCGAGATCGAGCAGTCGCCGGTAGGAGGTGATCGTGGGAAGGGCGAAGCTCGTCGCACCCGCCAGCGAGCCCATCACTCCGCCGAGGAAGTGCAGCATCCGATCGCTGGGCTGTCCCGGATCGGCGGCATCGGAGAAGAGGTTGCCGTCCTCATCGCTGACCGAGACGTTCAAGTGAGCGCCCTGCCCGTACTCCGACGACCACTTCGACATGAACGTGATGCTGCGGTCCTGGGCGTAGGCGACCTCACGCATGACCTGCCGCGTGCGCGCCCACAGGTCGGCTGCGGTCACAGCATCGGCCGGCGCGAGGTTGAACTCGATCTGACCGCTCGCGGCCTCGTCGGACCACGCCTCCCAGTCGATCCCGAGTTCGTCGAGCCGGGCGGTCACGGCCTCGCCGTACGCCAGGAAGTCCGGCGACTTCGCGAGCACGCCCGCGCCTCCGGCGTTCCCACCGAGCGGGCTCAGGCCCTGGTAATCCTGGGCGCGGGCCTGGTCGATCGACTCCTGGAAAACGGTCGCCTCGATCTCGACCGCAGCCTTGACTGTGAGTCCGCGCTCGGCGTACGCCGCGACGATCCGCTTGAGTGCCTGCCGGGGGTCGGCTTCGACGGGCGACCCGTCGGCCGTCCAGAAGTCGCCGATCACCGAGGCGACGCCCGGTTTCCACTCCACGAGGGTGTTCTCGTCGGGACGCATGTGGAGGTCCGGCATGAAGCCCTGCTGGCGCCACTTCGGGTAGGCGAAGCCTGCGTGGGCGTGGTTGGTCAGGTCGAGGCCGAGAATGAGGTCCGGGAACGCGATCCCTTTGGTGCCTGCGGCCCGGTACTTGGCAGGAGAGACGACCTTGCCCAGAAGAACGCCGTCGAGGTTCGTCGCTTCGACGCGAACGCCGGCGAGATGGTCGATGTCTTCGATCGAGACGCGCTCAGAGCTCACCACACACCACCTCGAGATTGGCCCCCAGCAGGGCGGAGAACACGGGAAATGAGACGTTGATGCCGAACTCGCCGCCCTCGAGGACCTCGATCAGCGTCGACCGCCCCTGGAAGAAGTTGGTCAGGGCGGCGGCGGTGCCGAACACCCCTTGACCGTCCGGTCCCGGGTCACCGACAACGGCCTCGCTGCCGTCGTCGGCGCAGTAGACATGCAGGCCGGTCGGCAGGCCGGGGAAAGCGCCCGCGCGGCGCCAAAAGCCTTCGGCGGCGTCACGCCACCCGGTGACCCGGCCGGACAGGAGCTGCTCGACCTCCTTGGCGAACACGTCGTCGCCGGTCTCGGCGGGCACGGGATCGGACCATCGGACCTGCCAGGTGAATTCGGCCTCGGCCGTCGCATCGGCCGCCACCACGACGTCGGTCCCACTGAACGTCACGTGCGCCTGTTGGGCGTCGGTGGCCGAGTGCAGTGACACGGTTCGAGAGGGGCTTCCTACCGCGACCAGGTCACCCCGCTCGAGTCCTTCGCGAAGACAGCGCGTCACTGACAGCACCATCGGGGTGCGTCGCCCGGCGATCGTCACTTTCCCGGCGACGGCGTCCCGGTCTGTTGGCTGTGGCATCTCGAACCTCGAATCTATTCACGTGACCTAACCACTTGATTAGGTCGCATGATTAGAGTCACACTGTTGCGGTCATCACGTCAAGGGGCTCCGGCCAGAAATTTGCGAAGGAGGCGACGATGGCGCTGTCGATGCAGGCCATGCTCGACTTGTTGGACGACGACGCCCGAGCGGCGGCGGAGGCCCTGCTACGGGACGCACCTGCTCCGCCGTACAGCCAGTACGGGGTTCCGGCGGTGCGCGCGATGTTCGACGGCGTTTCGCGCTCGCCGGCGGAGATTCACGTGCCCGAGGTGCTCGATCTCGGCGTCGGCACCCCGGACGGCGAGCTCACGGTCCGGTGCTACCGGCCCTCGCTCGATCGCGGACTTCCAGTGCTGATGTACGTCCACGGTGGAGGCTTCGTGATCGGGACCTTGGACGGCGTCGACGACCTGTGCCGGAGCCTGGCTGTCGCTGCGGGCTGCGTGGTGGTATCGGTCGAGTATCGGCGCGCACCGGAGTGGGTGTTTCCCGCAGCTGCCGACGACTGCCTCGCCGTCTACGACTGGCTCGAGCGTCGAGGGGACGAGCTCGGGATCGACCCGACTCGGTTGGCGCTGGCAGGTGACAGCGCCGGCGGGAATCTCGTGCTGTCGGTGTGCACATCGTTGGCGGCTGCGGGACGTCCCCTGCCGACCTGTCTGGTGGTGGCGTATCCGGCGACGTCCGCGGACTTCGAGGGGCCGTCGTGGGAGGCATTCGAGCATGCCCCCGTGCTGTGCAAGGCCGATGCCGAGTGGTTCTGGGCGGCCTATGCCGACGCCGGGGCGCGGAGGGACCCGCGGGCGGTGCCCGAGGTGTCGACCAGCCTTCACTCTCTGCCACCGATGCTGGTCGTGTCTGCCGAGGTGGATCCACTGAGATCCGATTACGAACGCTTCGCCGAACTCGTCGCGTGCGCCGGTGGCGAGGTGGAAGTGCGCCGCTACGACGGCGTCGCCCACGGGTTCTTCACCGAGGTGCGGACGCTGCGGAAGGCACGGCGGGCCGTCGCGGATACGGCAGACTTCCTGCGTACTCACTTCCCTCGAGAACCCGTCCGTGCCGATGCCCGGCTACGCTGGAGGCGTACCTAGACAGCTGACTAACTCGGGCTTCGGGCCTGACGAACGAGGAGTGAACGATGGCGCACATCCCCGCGGCCGAACGGCGCCGCCAGGTCATCGAGGCGGCAGCGCGGGTGATCGGTCGCGAGGGAGTTGCGAAGGCCACGACGCGCCGGATCGGCATCGAGGCGAAAGCGAACATAGGAACTCTCCACTACACCTTCGGCAGCAAGGAAGATCTCCTCGACGCGACCTTCGCCTACTGCTGGGACGTGGCCAGCGAGATCATCGACGCCGCCGTCGCGGTGGGTGCCGGGCCGAACGGAACCGCGCGCGAGGTGCTGACCCGCTACGTGGAGCTGGCGATCGCCGACCCCGACCTGATTGCCGCGCAGTATCAACTGCTGCACTGGGCCATTGTCGACGAGACGCGCAGGGACGGGGCGGTCAGCGTCATGCGGCAGCTCGACGAGCTCGTCGTGCAGGCGTTGCAGCGAGCGGAATGGCCCGAGGAGCCGTCGGTCACGCACAACCGCTTCGCACGGATCGTCGGCTCGGTGCTCGACGGCATCCTGTTGCGCTTCGTCGTCATACGCTCGGAAGAGGAGCTCCGAGCAGACCTGGCGACTGCCATCGAATTTGTGGACGCGGCATTCGCGGGAGTGGCCACCACGCCATGAGGCATCGGTGATTCCGTCGTATCCGCCCACGTCGCGGAACGCGACTTCATAGACCCGCTCCGGATGCCCGCGCGAGACCCGGCCTTCGAACACTCGTAGTTCACCACTCGGGCGCGTGGTGAGCCGAAAAGCTGTGGATCACCCCGCGGAGCGCGTCAACAGGGCTGTGGGACTCGGACCGGCTGCCGAGGCGACGGCTCGCATGGTCGTGCCGTGAAAGCCCTTCTCGGCGAACGCAATGACCGCGGCGTGGAGCGGTCGGGCGCGGCAGGGGGTGTGACGAGGCCCACACGAGGTGCGCTCCCCCTGTCTCTTGACGGGAGTGTCACTCCTGTACGAATCTAATCAAAAGATTAGATAAGCAAACGCTTAGAAATTGGGACGGCTGTACTCGCAGGATCCGCCACACCAGACACATCAGCCAACCCACCAGGAGATCCGATGACCTACGAAACCTTGGACTGGACCGTTGACCACGACGGCATCGCTACGTTGACGCTCAACCGCCCCGAGGCACTGAACGCGTTCACCCTCACCATGGCGCGCGAGCTGCTGGACGTGTTCCTGACGCACGCGCGCAACGACGCCGTGCGGGCGGTGGTCGTGACCGGCGCCGGGCGCGCGTTCTGCGCGGGCATGGACCTGACCGCCGAGGGCAACGTGTTCGGGCTCGATGAGTCGCTTGCGCCGACGCCGGAGGACTTCCGGGCGGCGTACGACGAGCCGCCGTATGCCGACGGGATCCGCGACACCGGCGGCAAGGTCACCCTTGCGATCCACGCGCTGCCGAAGCCGGTGATTGCCGCGATCAACGGGCCCGCGGTGGGTATCGGCGCGACCATGACGCTGGCCATGGACCTCCGGCTGGCCTCGACGAAGGCCCGGATCGGGTTCGTGTTCGGGCGGCTGGGGATCGTGCCGGAGGCCTGCTCGTCGTGGTTCCTTCCCCGCATCGTGGGCATCCAGCAGGCACTGGAGTGGGTCTACTCCGCCGACATCCTGACCGCCGAGCAGGCACACGCCGGGCGGCTGGTGCGCAGCCTGCACGAGCCCGACGACCTGCTCCCGGTGGCGTACGACCTTGCCCGTTCGTTTGTGCGGGACCGATCGCCCGTCGCGCTCGGCCTGGCCAAGCAGCTGCTCTACCGCAACAGTGCCGCCGCCGAGCCGCTGGAGGCGCACCTGACCGACTCGCTGGCGATGTTCTGGACATCGATCGGCGACGGCAAGGAGGGCGTGGCCGCGTTCTTGGAAAAGCGCACACCGCACTTCACCGGCAAGGCCTCGGACCTGCCCAGAATCCTCTGAAGAACGGGCCTGCCGATTCCATCGCCGTGACCTGGACTGTCCGTCGGGGCGACGTGATCGCAAGGAGCCCTTTATCGCGTTGCGCATCCGTGGCGTGCCTGCGCCCACGTTGACAAGCAGATCAAACCAGAACGAGGAAGTGTATGTTTACCACCCCTTTCACTGAGGCCTTCGGGATCGAGCACCCCATCGTGTGCGGCGGCATGACCGCCGTCGGCACCGCCGACCTGATCAGCGCGGTGGCCAACGCCGGCGCACTCGGATTCCTCACCGCCCTCACCCAGCCCACCCCCGAGGCGTTGGTCAAGGAGATCGCCCGCTGCCGCGACCTCACCGACAAACCGTTCGGCGTCAACCTGACGATCCTGCCGACCATCCAGCCGGTGCCTTACGGCGACTACCGCGA
Organism: Rhodococcus sp. T2V; assembly: GCF_029269925.1. NCBI lineage: Bacteria > Bacillati > Actinomycetota > Actinomycetes > Mycobacteriales > Nocardiaceae > Rhodococcus > Rhodococcus sp. T2V. Next base: position 66,596 of record NZ_JARJBD010000041.1, on the reverse strand, counting down.
CGCCATCATCGACAGTGGCATCACCATCGTCGAAACCGCCGGCGGCAACCCCGCCCCGCACCTGCCTTCGTTCAAGGCCGCGGGTGTGAAGGTGATCCACAAGGCGGTCTCGGTCCGGCACGCCGTCAAGGCCGAGCAACTCGGCGTCGACGCCGTCAGCATCGACGGCTTCGAATGCGCCGGGCACCCCGGCGAGGACGACGTTCCCGGACTCGTGCTCATCCCGGCGGCGGCCCGGGCCCTGTCGATCCCGATCATTGCCAGCGGCGGAATCGCCACCGGCGCAGGCCTCGTCGCCGCGCTCGCGCTGGGAGCGTCGGCGGTGAACATGGGCACCCGGTTCATGGCGACCACCGAGGCGCCCATCCACCACAACGTGAAACAACAGATCGTGCAGAACACCGAACGCGACACCGTCCTCGTCTTCCGCGAGTTCCACAACTCCGCCCGCGTCGTCCGCAACTCGGTCTCCGAGGAAATCGCCACCCTCTCACGCGAACCGGGTGCCACCTTCGACGACATCGCGCACCTGGCCAGCGGTGCCCGCGGCCGCGAACAGGTGTACGCCAACGGCGACGTCGAAGGCGGCATGTGGTGGGCCGGCCAGGCTCAGGGCCTGATCCACGACATCGACAGTTGCGAGGCAGTAGTGGACTCGATTCTCACCGAAGCTCAGCACCTCGTCACGCGCGTGTTGCCCGAACAGCTTCGACGCTGAACACCCTCCTTGTCGAGGAGGTGATGAGCCCCTTCGGGACGGAGCCGGACACAAGAGTGCGATCGCCGGCGCACCACGAGGGATGCGCCGGCGAGCAGGTGCGCGGCGGGCCGATCAGAACAACCAGGGAACCTCGTCGTGGCCGAAGTCGTGGAAGTCGCCGAACCGCCCCGAATAGAACACCAGGCCGGTGCCTTCGCGGCAGCGCATGTCGGTGACTTCGCCGTAGAAGACGCGGTGGTCCCCGATGTCGTGGGCGCTGTGGACCCTGCATTCGAGTTGGGCCAGAGCGTCTTTGATCAGCGGCAGGCCCGAGCGGCTGCGATCGCAGGGCAGGTCGTCGAAGCGGGCGCCGCCGCGGGTGGCGAACCGCCGGGCGAGTGCTTCCTGACGGGACCCGAGGATCGAGACGGCGAACGCGCCCGCGGCCTCCACGGCCTCGGTGGTGCGGGAACCGTGGGTGAGTGAGACGAGCAGGATCGCCGGGTCCAGACTGATCGAGGTCAGCGAGCTGATCGTCATGGCGCTGGGGTCGCCGTCGCCGTCGTCGGCGCTGACGACGGCGACTCCGGTGGTGAACCGGCCCATGCTGCGCCGCATGTCCGTGGGGGTGGGGGCGTGGAATGCCGGAAGGGTCATCGCGGGCCTACTTACTGTGGTACCGGACTTCGAAGGTGACGACGCCTTCGTCCGTGCTCCAGGGGCCGTGGGGCATGCCGGGCGGCCGGCACGCGTACATTCCGGCGGTGAACGTCTCGCCGAGCGTGAGGTCGGTGAACGACCCCTCGAGGATGTAGACCTCCTCCCAGAAGTCGTGCTTCTGCACGCCCATGGGGGTGGAGTCGGCGCCGGCTTCGTAGCGCAGGATCCGGGTAGCAACGTTGCCCTCGGGGTCCTTGGAGAGGATGCGCTCGGTGATCTTCGGGTCGTCACCGGGGCACACGGTCCGCTCGACGTCGGTGACCGGGAAGAATTCGAATTCGGGCTTGGCCATGAGGGTTTACTCGCTTTCTGCTTTGTAGCCGTCGGTGAACTGCTGCACTGCCGCGACGGCGCTGTCGTAGTCGTAGTTGCGGTACGTGTACGCGCCCTTCACCACGAAAGGAGCGCCGGCGTAGAACATCTCGTACTGCTGGTGCCGTCCGGCGAATTCGGAGCCGATGATGTCCCAGGCCAGTTTGAAGAGCTTGATGCGCTCCTCGGACGGCACTCCCGGCGACTGGACGTAGTGTTCGATGTCCCGGGACGTCAGCGGGCTGGTGAGGTCCCTGACGCTCGACGGGAGTTGTAGCACGCCGCCGCCGACGAGGTCGCGCAGGATCGCGATCACCCGCGGGTAGATCTCCGACTGCAGGCCCATCGACCCGTACAGGGCCTGCCTGCCCGGCAACCACATCCCGGCCGAATCGGGCTCGGCGGTGTATTCGGCGGCCAGCACCGCGGACCGGACCCCGCTGACGAGCGCGGCGAGTTCGCCGAGCTTTTCCTGCACGCTGGGGATCTTGTCGACGCCGTTGACCTGGGTGACGCGACGCGCGACGCCGGCGATGAATTCCAGCTTCGTCGCGAACCGGATCTGCGCCTGCCAGTTGCCGAGAACGTGTGCGCCCGTCTCGAAGAACTGACGGCGGACACCGGTGGTGTCGCGGTCGACGAACACCCGATCCCACGGCACGAGGACGTCGTCGAAGACGAGGAGCGAGTCGGGCTCGTCGTAGCGGCAGGTCAGGGGGTAGTCGAACGAACTCGTCGCGGCCGGGACGTACGGGCGCCGGACGTACTGCTTGAGGCCGGGGGCGTTGGCCGGGACGACGAATCCGACGGCGAAGTCCTTGTCGTCCGGGCCGAGCGGTTTGATGCACGAGACGAAGATTTCGTCGGCGATCGCGCCGCCGGTGGCAAGCATCTGCGATCCGCGGATGACCAGACCCTCCGGGGTCTCCTCGACCACGCCGGCCTGCAGGTATTCACCCTCCCAGCCCGACGCCGTCGTCGCCCGGGAGACCTGCGGCGGGATGATCGCGTACGAGACGTAGAGGTTCTCGTCGAGCAGGCGCCGGTACAACGCGGAGACGTTCGCCCCGAAATCGTGGTCGCCGTCGGCGGCGAACACCTCGGGATGCGCCGCGAACGCGGCCAGGAACGTCCCCACGTGGTCGGGGCTGCGGCCGATCCAGCCGTGCGTGTGCCGCGCCCACCGCTCGATGGCCTCCCGCCGCTGCGCGAGTTCCTCCCGCGACCGCGGAATCGAGAACACCCGATTGGCCGGGTTCCCGGTTTCGGGGGCGGCGTACTGCATGCCGTTGGCCTCGTCCGCGGCGAGGTCGAACATCTCGGCCATCGTCCGGGTCACGGGCGCGAAGGCCGGGTGGGTGGTGACGTCGTCGATCTTCTCCCCGTCGACGAGCACGACTCGCCCGTCGTTCAGGGAGGCCAGGTAGTCGGCTCCGGTGCGCATGTCAGTGTCCTTCAGTGGTGTAGGTGTGGGTGAGGGTCCGGCCGTCGGGCAGGGTGAGTTCGAGGTCCCACCGGTGTCCGGGGGTGAACTTTCCGTCGAGCAGCGGCAGGGTGCCCGCGAAGCAGAGCAGGTCCTCGCCGGTGTCGCCGATCCGGTCGGCGAAGATCTGCAGAAGATTGTGCGGGGTGCGGAGATTGGCCAGTGTGCCGTCCTGGTACAGCACCCCGTCGACCCACGACCGGGCCCGGCAGGCGTCCCAGTCGAACGACGCCCAGTCCTCGATCTCCACGACGGCCGGGCCCACCGGCTTGGGGCACGCGCGCTTGGAGTCGCCGATGTCGACGGTCTCGAGTTGGCGGTCGGTGTGATCGGAGCCGACACCGAGGTAGTACCGCCCCCGGTGCCGCAGGATCACCGGCTCCACCTCGCCCGACGTGTGCGCGCCGGTGACCGGCGCCTGCGCCGCGGTGGTGATCGTCGCGATCTCGACGGGGTAGAACATCGGGACCTGCGCGGGCGGTGCGACACCGATGGCGGCGAGTTCGTCGATATGATGTTGCACCGCCGCTTCGTCGCGGCCGGTGTATCCGGCGACCAGGGTCCGGACGTCGTCGAATCGCAGGGTCTCGGAAGAGTCGAGGGTGTCGAAGGTGAGCACCTGCGTGGTGGCGCCGGTCATGACAGGACCTTTCTGCGGTTGAGGAAGCTGTAGTCGTCGAGCCGGTCGTTCAAGACCGGGAACTCGGCGCGGGTGCGGTCGACCGCGGTGGGGTCGATCTCGGCGATGGTGATGCCCTCGGCCGAATCGGCCTCGGCGATCACCGTTCCCCACGGGTCGACGATCCGGCTGTGGCCGCCGAGTTCGACGGAATTGTGGGTGCCGGTGGCGTTGCAGGCGATCACGAAGACCTGGTTGTCGACGGCGCGGGCCGACGTCAGCAGCCGCCAGTGCTCCCTGCGGGCCTTGGGCCAGGCCGCCGGCACGATGACGAGTTTCGCTCCGGCGGCGACCAATTCGGTCCACAGTCCGGGAAAGCGCAGGTCGTAGCAGGTGGTGGCCGCGATCGGGCCGAACGGGGTGTCGGCGGTGTGGATCTGCGTTCCCGGTTGCAGGAATTGCGCTTCGAGGGAGGCGTATCCGAAAACGTGAACTTTGCTGTAGTGGTGGTGGATCTGGCCGTCCGGGCCGATCAGGACCGCGGTGTTGCGCAGTCTGCCCTCTTCGCCCTGCTCGACGATGCTGCCGGCGTGGATGTAGCAGCGCTGTTCGACGGCGACGGACGCCAGAACCTGGACGGTTCCGCCATCGAGAGTTTCGGCGGCCGCGGCGTAGTCGTCGAAGTGGTTGTATCCCACGCGCCACAGTTCGGGCAGAACGATGAGGTCGACGCTGTCGTCGAGTCGGGTCAGGAGGTGGCGCACGCGTTCGAGCCGGTGCGCGGGGGTTTCGGAATCGGGGCTGGCCAGCTGGGCCAGGGCTATCTTCATGGGTTTCCTTCGTGCCGTTAGATGTTCGGCCGTTTCATGGATTGCAGCGTGGTGTCGAGGTGCTCGCGCACCGCCTGGACCGCAGCGGCGGGATCTCCGGCCGCGATCGCGTCGGCGATGGCGCGGTGCTCGACGAGAACCTGCTTCTTGCGGGTCTCGTCGGCCATGACGATGCGGATTCCCATCCGCATCTGACGGTCCCGCAGCGAGCTGTAGAAGTTGTTCATCAGGGGGTTGCCGGCCGCGCGAATGATGGCCGTGTGGAATTCGAGGTCGTGTGCGATGAAATCGACCGGGTCGGTGTCGTTCTCCTGCAGTTCCAGGAGGATGCGGAGCCGGTCCGGCACCAGGCCCGGTTGGGGCGCCACCTCGGTGACGGACCATTCCTCGACCACCCGGCGGGCCTGCATGATGGCTTCGACGTCGCTGTCGGACAACGCCGGGATGAACGCGCCCTTGTGGGGCACCCGGCGGATGAATCCTTCGGCCTCGAGGCGCAGCAACGCCTCTCGCACCGGGGTGCGTGAGATGCCGGAGGACGCGGCGACCTGCGCCTCGGACAGGAACATCTCTTCGTCGCGGGGCAAGGTGATGATGGTGTTCTTCAGCCACTCGTAGGCCAGCTCCGGTGCGGTTGCTCCGGTGGTCTTCGATGTCGGCATGGCTTGCCCCTTCGAGGAGAGTCAGTTGATGACGGACGCAGGCGTTTCCGGCGTCCGGGACATCGCCTCATCACCCACGGCCGCGAGATCCACGGACTGAGTTTCCCGCGCGAGGAGTGAGGCGATCAGGGAGATGACTCCCATGGCGGCGAGGTAGGCACCGATGGCGTATCCGGTGCCGAACCGGGTGTAGAGCGCGATCGCGATGATCGGGGCCAGCGAACCGGCGAGGACCGACGCGAGGTTGTAGGCCAGCGAGACTCCGGAGTACCGGACCTCGGTGGGAAACAGTTCCGAGAAGAACGCGCCGATCACGGCGCTGTAGGCCGCGAAGATCAGCAGCCCCACCGCCACCGCGAGGGTGATCGCCGCTGGATTCTTCGTGTCCAGCAGGGCGAAGAACACGAACGCCCACACGATGGTGGCGGCGGACGCGCCGATGTAGATCGGTCGCCGGCCGATCCGGTCGGCGAGCACGGCGAACATCGGGATCGTCACCAGGGCGACGACCATACCGATCATGACGGCGTTCAATCCGGTGCTGCGGTCGAGTTCGAGGATCTGGGTGATGTATGTGATGACGAACAGCGAGAAGATGTAGAAGCCGGCGTTCTCGCCGAAGCGGGTGAAGGCCGCGAGAAGGATCTGGCGCCAGTGTCCCCGGACGGCCGCGGCGAGCGGCATGCCGTTCTTCTCGGCAGGCGCGGTGTCCCGGGACTGCTCGAACAGCGGGGTCTCCGCGACGTACAGCCGGAGCACCAGACCGATGATCACCAGCAGCGCCGACAGTCCGAACGCGATCCGCCACCCCCACGACAGGAACGCGTCCTCCGACAGCGTGGACCCGAGGACGGCGAGCACCCCGGCGGCCAGCAGATTGCCCAGCGGCGGACCGAGATTGGGCCACGCGGACCAGAACGCCCGTCTCGTCGAATCGCCGTGCTCGGAGACCAGCAGGACGGCGCCACCCCACTCGCCGCCGAGGGCGAAGCCCTGCACCAGCCGCAGGAGCACCAGCATCAGCGGTGCGGCGACGCCGATGGACGCGTAGGTGGGCAGGAACGCGATGAGGAAGGTCGACACCCCCATGAGCATCAGGCTGGCGATCAGGGTGGCGCGCCGGCCTTTGACGTCCCCGAAGTGCCCGAGCACCGCGGCGCCGAGCGGGCGCGCGACGAAGCCGACCGCGTAGGTGGCGAACGCGAGCATGGTGCCCACCAGGGGATCGTCGGTGGGGAAGAACAGCTTGTTGAACACCAGCGCTGCCGCGGTTCCGTACAGGAAGAAGTCGTACCACTCGACTGCGGTTCCGGCGAGGCTCGAACCTGCGATGACGGGCAGGCTGGTGTGGGGTCTGCGGTTGATAGATTTGTCGTTGGCGGTTGCCATAGTCGACTCCTAGGTCGAATCGTCGCTACGTGACGAGCTGCACGTCCTTGCGCCTACCTCCAAGTAGGCGACTCGAACGGTCGCGCAGATGGTGCTGCCTGGGCTCGGTGGTTGCTCCAACAACCGCCGAGCCCGCTTTTTCTCTTGCCTCCGTCCGACTGTGAAGCCGATCACCAAAGGCCGTACACCAGTTGTATACGACCGGTCTACGATCCGCAAGAGGGGTCCGGGCTCTCCGTTTCAGCCCCGTGACCCGGCATCTCTTGACGCCGGCCCGCGCACGACCTAGCTTAATCGAATCATATTCGATTAGTTGAAGGAGGGACCGTGAACGCCGAACTGCTGGTGGTCGGAGGCGCGGTGCACACCGGTGATCCCGACCTACCCGTCACCGACGCGCTCGCCGTGTCCGGCGGTCGCGTCGTCGCGCTGGGGGAGCGGGCGCGTGCCCTGCGGGCGAGCGGTACCGAGGTGATCGACCTGGGCGGCGGCGCGTTGTTGCCGTCGTTCGGCGACGGGCACGTCCACCCGTTGCTCGGCGGCCTCGGATTGCGCGGCGCCGCGATCCGCGACTGTGGCAGCGTCGAGGAGGTCCTCCGCGAGGTGCGCCGCTGGGCGGACGAGAATCCTGGGGCCGAGTGCGTCTTCGGGGACGGGGTGTCGCCGACGCTCGCGCCCGGCGGGCGCTTCGAGGCGCGCTGGCTCGACAGCGTGGTCCCGGACCGGCCGGTGGTCCTGCGCACGATGGACCATCACACCGCCTGGGTCAACAGTGCGGCGCTGCGGCGGGCCGGCCTGACGCGGGACACCCCGGACCCGGCCGGCGGCGAGATCGTGCGGACCGCCGACGGCGAGTTGCTCGGCACCCTGCGTGAATGGGGTGCGATCGATCCGGTGCTCGCGCTGGTGCCGGAGGCGACTCTCGACGTCCGGGTCGACGCGCTCGCGTCGGTATCGAGAATGCTTGCCGCCGCGGGCATCACGTGGGTGCAGGACGCGTGGACCGAACTGGACGACGTCGACGTGTGGCTGACGGCCGCGGACCGCGGACTACTCGCGTCCCGCGCCAATCTCGCGTTCCGCGCCACCCCGGAGAGCTGGGAGGCCGACCGGGAGGCGTTCGGCGCGGCACGGAAGCGGGTCGGGGAACGCGGCGGCGACACGGTCAAGGCGGGAACGGTCAAGTTCTTCGCGGACGGCGTGATCGAGGCGGGCACCGCGGCCCTGCTGGCGCCCTACACGGATTGTCCGCACTCCCACGGCATCAGCAACTGGACGACGGACGAACTGTGCCGGGCGGCGGCCGAGGTGGACCGGCTGGGATTCCAGATCCACATCCACGCCATCGGCGACGCGGGGGTGCGCATGGCGCTCGACGCGATCGAGTACGCCGACCGGTGCAACGGTCCCCGGGATCGGCGCGCCACCATCGCGCATCTGCAGTTGGTCGACGGCGACGACCTCGACCGGTTCGTCTCGCTCGGGGTGGTCGCCAACTTCCAGCCGTTGTGGGCCCAACTCGACGCCCTGATGACGGAATTGACGATTCCGCGGATCGGCGCCGAGCGGAGCGCGCAGCAGTATCGGATCGGAACGCTGTCCGAGCGCGGCGCGCGGGTGGCCTTCGGCAGCGACTGGCCCATCACCGCGTACGAGCCGATCAAGGGCATCGCCACCGCGATCCACCGGCAGACACCGTCCGGCATCCCGTCGGAGGGATGGCTCCCGCGGGAACGCGTCGGCCTCGAACGGGCCCTCGCCGCGTATTCGGCCGGCGTCGCCTATCAGGGCTTCGAGGAGAACCTGTGGGGCCGGCTGCTGCCGGGAATGCGCGCCGACATGATTCAGCTGCCGGTCGATCCGTACGACCTGTCGTCCACGCAGGCGCTCGGCGAGCTCGCCGTGACCCGAACCTGGCTGGGCGGCAAGCGGGTTCGCTGACGCCCGGTGCTATCGCCGCACTGCGCCGCGGTCCTGCAGGAGGGCGCGAAAGCCCGCGAGCAGTGCCGCCAGGCCGGTTTCGAACGCCTGCTCGGCCCGCTCCGGGCCGCGGGGTGCGGCGGCGAGCGCCCGGGTCAGCGCGTCGTCGGCCGTTGTCGCGTCCGCTTCGATCATGACCTCCGGCGCGGCCGCGTCCAGGGCGGCCCCGAGAAGGAAATTCTCCGCGGCGGTGATGACGGCCATGATGTGGTCGTCCGGGAAGCCCGCGTCGCGCAGACCGGTGGCCGCCGAGTGATACACGGACAGCGAACCGGGATCGCGCACCGTCTCGGTGGCGAGGAGGCGGATGGCGGTGGGGTGCCTGCTGAACGCTGCCCGATACGACCGCGCCCACTCGGACAGGGCCTCGTCCCACGGCAGGCGTTCGAACGACGATCCGTCGATTTCCCTGACGACGCGGTGGCGCACCAGCTCGACGACGGCGGCGCGGCCCTTGGCGTGGTGATAGATCGACGACACCTGCACGTTCAGGTGCCGGGCCAGATCCGGCATCCGGAAGTCGCCGTCACGATCGACGAGTTCGAGTGCCGCCTCCGCGATGCGTTCACGGTCCAGGCGTGCGACGCGGGGTCTGCCCATCGCTGCACCCACCTTTCCAATCGAAATTCATTCGATTATGCCCTTGTGGCGCCGGTCACTTCGTTCTAGTCTAATCGAAACACATTCGATTGTTTCTCGTCGCGGATCCGCGCCCTGGTTTCCCCGTCGTTGCGCCCCTGCCCGGACTGGAGAAGTTCCCCATGAAGAAAACCGCACCCGGACCCGCCTCCGGCGCGCAACTCGAGGGCGGCGCCCTCGGCACCGCCGGCATCGTGTTCTTCGTCGTCGCGGCCGCCGCGCCGTTGCTGGTGATGGCCGGCGTCGCGCCCCTGGCGCTGAACGTCGGGGGCCTCGGGGCGCCCGGCGGGTACATCCTGGCCGGGCTCGCGCTGGGCGTGTTCGCGATCGGCTTCACCGCGATGAGCAAGTACATCCACAACGCGGGAGCGTTCTACTCGTACATCTCGATCGGGCTCGGCCCCCGATGGGGTCTTGCGGCCGCGGTCCTCGCCCTCGTGTCCTACAACGCTCTCGAGATCGGGATCTTCGGCGCCCTGGGGTATTTCACTCAGTCGACCATGGCGGATCTGATCGGCCTAGACCTCCCGTGGGGGCTGTGGTCGCTGCTCGGCGTCGGGCTCATCTGGTTCCTCGGGTCGCGATCGGTCCACGTCGGCGCGCGGTTCCTGATCCTGCTGCTGAGCGCCGAGACCGGGATTCTGGTTCTGCTCGCCGCCGCCGTCCTCCTTCGCGGCGGCGCCGAGGGCCTCGGTGTCGAGTCGTTCGCTCCCGCCCACGTGTTCAGCCCCGGCCTGGGCGGGGTGCTGACGCTCGCGTTCGCCGCGTTCATCGGGTTCGAGGCGACCGCTCTGTACCGGGAGGAGGCGAAAGACCCGTCCCTCACGATCCCCCGGGCGACGTACCTGGCGGTCGCGTTCCTCGGACTCTTCTACGCCTTCATGGTGTGGATCATCATCCAGGCGTACGGCCCCGATCAGGCGCTCGCGCTCGCCGCCTCCGATCCCGCCGCAATGTACTTCGACGCCATCGAGAACTACGTCGGCGGCTGGGCGAGCACGCTCATGGAACTGCTGATCATCACGAGCATCCTCGCGAGTCTGCTGGCGTTCCACAACGCGATCACCCGCTACACCTTCGCGTTGTCGCGCGAGCACGTACTGCCCCGGGTGCTCGGCAAGCTGCACCCCGTCTACAAGTCGCCGTATGTGGCGAGCGCCGTGCAGAGTCTGCTCGCGGCGATCGTGATCGCCGGGTTCGCGCTCGCAGGCGCCGACCCCTACCTCCAGCTCCTGCTCTGGGTGAATTCGCCCGGGGTCGTGGGCATCGTCGTCCTCCAGGCCATGGCCGCCGCAGCCGTTCTCGCCTTCTTCTGGCGGGATCGCCGCGGGCATTCGGTCTGGAGAGTCCGGGTGGCCCCCGCCGCCGCCCTCGCCCTGTTGACGTACGCGACGTGGCTGATCGTGGCCAAGATGGACCTGCTCACCGCCGCCGGACCCGCCGTGAACACGATCCTCGTCGCCGTCACGCCGGTCAGCCTCGTGATCGGGTTGGCCCTCGGCACGCGGCTCGCGCGACGCAACCCCGACCTCTACGCGCGACTGGGCACCACCGACGTGGACGCCGAACCCACGGTCTCGGCGGAGGTGCCGGGCAATGCCGATCGGGCACGGTGACCTAGACGTGTCCGCTCCCCGGACGAAAACGTCGACCCGCCGCGCCTCGTCGGAGCCGTACCCGTTCCGTAACGAATCGTCCCCGGATTCGGACATATCAGCGGAATCCGAACCAGGGGAGGGATCGACGTGGGTCGAGTAGTGCGACGGTTGATGATCGGGGTGCTCGCGGTGAGCGCATGGATCGGGGGCGCGGGGCAGGCGTTCGCCGAGCCGCCACAGTTCGACGGCGTGACCACCCTCCAAGTCCCCGGAACGGTGGTCGGCTGGCCGCTGACCCGTGGGGGTGCGTTCTACAACCCCGTCGTCCACCACGGGCACGGGCAGATCTATCCGACCCCGGACGGCTACGGATACGAGTTCCAGTGGATCAACCTGTCTACCGGGGCCTCCGGGGTCATCACGGACCTCACTCCCGGCCGCGACGCGGTCATCACCGGCCCCGGTCAGGTGCTCGTCAGCGTGACCGCTCATCTCCCTGGCCTCTACGACGTGTACGGCACACCGAGCGTCGGCACGTTCTACGTGGCGCCGTAGGCGCGAGATCGCGGCGAGGAGCGCAGACTTCCTCACGCGCGATTGGGCGCTCACAGCGGGGCGCACTCGGTCGGTGGACGCTGTGAAATTTTCCTTGACAGTGTGTCGTGCGAGTGAATAGGTTGTTGCCTACGTCACTGACACTGTGTTGTGTGAACGGACGCACTGTCCAGGCTTTGACCCGTCCCATCCCGAACCATCGACCGAGGCGGTCCACCATGTCTTCGCAGACCAAGGGAATACTGATTCAGGCGGTGCTCGGCGCCGTCCTCATCTCGATTCTGATGATCCCGTTCCAGGGCCTGACTCCCTTCGCTCCGTACAGCGCGATGCTTATCCTTCCGGTGATGCTTTTCTTCACGCTCCAGGCGCCGCCGAAGGCCCTGCTGGGGATGTTTCTGAGCTTCGCGTGCGGTGTCGGCTGGGCTGGATTGTTCCTGCTCGTCAAGGACGCCCTGCCCGGGGTGCCGTTCGAACTGATGATGGGGGTCGGCGTGGCCGTCGTCATCTTCCTGGTCCTGTCGGTGCACCCGATTTTGCTGGGGCGCACACCCTTCGGGCTCGTCCCAGCGGTGCTGCTGGGGCTGATCGAGTCGCTGCTCGTGACGATGATGGCCCCGATGCTCGTCGACGGCGTACCGGAATTGAACCTGCTCTGGCTGCTCGTCGTCTTCGGTTACGGCTGCCTCATGACGCTGATCCTCGTGGCGGTCCAGGACCGGCTGATCAGCGCGGTGCTCGGGACGACCTGGCGTTCCGCTCCGACGGAGGACGCACCCACACGTGCACCACGAGTAGTGGGCTGAGCGGGGACTACGGTCTGCCTATGGACGACGGTCGACTCGAGGGACTCGTCGCGCGTGCCCGGGCGCTGGCCGAACCGGGCACGCGCCGCGTTCTCGGCATCGCGGGACCACCGGGCTCGGGCAAGAGCACGGTGGCCGCGGCGGTGCTGGCGGGGTTGGGATCGTCCGCGGTGGTCGTGCCGATGGACGGATTCCACCTGGCGGGTGCGGAACTGGCCCGCCTCGGCCGGGCCGGACGCAAGGGCGCACCGGACACGTTCGACGCCGCCGGGTACGTGGCACTGCTGCACCGGATCCGGGAACCGAGGGGCGAGACGGTGTACGCCCCGCAGTTCCACCGCGAGGTCGAGGAGTCGTACGCCGGGTCGATCGCCGTCCCGCCGGACGTTCCGCTGGTGATCACCGAGGGCAACTACCTGCTCCTCGACGAGCCGCCGTGGTCGGCGGTGCGTGACCTGCTCGACGAAGCGTGGTTCCTCGCCCCGGACGACGACGAGCGCGTCGCCCGGCTCGTCGAGCGGCACGTCCGATTCGGCAAGTCACCCGACGAGGCGCGAGAGTGGGTGCGGCGCAGCGACGAACGCAACGCCGCGTTGGTTGCACCCGGCCGCGCCCGGGCCGACATCGTCGTCCTCGGAGACCCCGTGTGACCCGGTGTGACCCGGTGTGACCCTTCAGGCCGGGTACTCGATCGGCTCCATCCGACCGCTGCTGAGTGAGCGGGTCGCGGCCTCGGCGATCGCCTGCGCCTTCAACGCCTCCGACAGCGTGGGTCCGATGGCGGCGCCGTTCTCCAGCGCGTCGACGAAGTGGTCGAGTGCGATGCGGTAGCTGGCCCGGATCCTCTCGAACCATCCCGCGTGCATCCCGTCGTCGACCACGCGGCCCTCGCTGTACCGGGAAACGGACCCGGCGCGCTGACGTCGCGCCTCGACCATGCCGGTGGAACCGAGCACCTCGATGCGTTCGTCGTAGCCGTAGCCGATCCGACGGGTGGAGTCGATCTGGACGAGTGCGCCGCCGGGCAGACGCAGGGTGACCGCCGACGTGTCGACGTCGCCGTACTCGGCGAGGCGGGGTTCGGCCAGTGTGGAACCGGTCGCGAACACCGACTCGGGGTCGAGCCCGGAAATCCACCGGGCCAGGTCGAAGAAGTGGACGGTCTGGTCGCGCATCTGCCCGCCGGACACGGCGATGTACTCGAGGGGCGGCATCGACGGACCCCGGCTGGTCATCTGGATCAGCTCCACCGAGCCGATCTCGCCGGACGCGACCACCCGCTGCAGTTCGGCGTAGTCGCGATCGAAGCGGCGGTTGAAATCGACCATCGCCCGCAGCGACCGGGAGTCGGCGAAGCGCACGATGTCGACGGCGCGCGCGAGGTCGAGATCGATGGGCTTCTCGCACAGTGCCGGGATTCCCGCCGTCGCCGCGGTACGGAGATGCTCGGCGTGGGTGTCGGTGGACGACGCGATGAAGACGGCGTCGATCGCCGTGGGATCGAAGACTTCCGCGAGATCGGTGGTCGCGCGGCTGCCGTGCCGCTTGGCGAGGTCCGTCGCGCGCGCGAGGTCGATGTCGAAGACGAGGGCCAGGTCGACGTCGGGGTGCGCGGCGAGGTTGGCGCCGTGAACTCCGCCGATGAACCCGGCTCCGATGAGTGCGAAACGCTGCATGTCAGATACCGACCTTTTCGTGTGCGAAAGCGGGAACGATCCAGGCCGAGTCGGCGTCGTGGGAGGCGGCCGTCGCCTCGACGAACTGGACGCCGATCAGCCCGTCGCGTCCGGTGGGGAAGGACAGATCGCGGATGGTGGTGGGCTCGCCGTCGCGGCGGGCGCGGAGTTCGTCCGCGAGGTCGCGGTAGAAGTTCGCGAACGCCTCGAGGAATCCCTCGGGGTGTCCCAGGCCGGGACGGGTGAGCCGGGTGGCGTCCTCGGACAGGGTGCGCATTCCCTGCGCGAGGATCGTGGTGCCGCCGTCGAGGTCGCGGACCGTCAGGTGGTGCGGATCCTCGTGCCGCCATTCGATGCTCGCCGTGTCGCCGAAGACCCGGATGCGCAGGCCGTGCTCGTTGCCGGTGGCGGCCATGCTCGCCCAGAGCGTCGCGGGTGCCCCGTTGGACAGGGTGAGGCGCACGGTGGCGTTGTCGAACACCCGCCGCCCGGGAACGAGGGTGTCCAGTTCGGCCGATACCCGAGTCGCCTCGAGACCGGTGACGAAGCGCAACAGCTGGAAGGCGTGGGTACCGAGATCGCCGACGACGCTGGGGAATCCCGCGATATCGGGGTCGGTGCGCCATCGCGCCTGCCGGTGCGCGCCGAGTTCGAGGGGCGTCGCCGCCCACCCGGACGCGTGTTCCACCGCCACGAACCGGATGTGTCCGAGGTCGCCGTCGCGCACCATCCGGGCCGCGTGCCGGACCATGGCGTAGGCCGAATAGCAGTGCGGGACGGCCAGAATCGCCCCGGAGGTCTCGGCGATCGCGACGAGTTCCGCCGCCGACTCGGAGTCGCGGGTGAGGGGCTTCTCGCACACCACCGAGATGCCTGCCTCGAGGAACGTCCGGGCGATGTCGAAGTGGCTGTCGTTCGGGGTGGTCACGGCCACCACGTCGACGCCGTCCTCGCGGGTGGATTCCCGTTCGGCCATCTCCCGGTGGTCGCGGTAGGTGCGCTCGGCCGGCACGCCGAGGCTGTCCGCGATCTGCGCCGACGCCGCGGCGTCCCGCCCGAAGACCCCCGCCCGCAGGTCGTAGCGGTCGTCCAGGCGCATCGCGTAGCGGTGGGTCTTGCCGATGTCAGCACCCTGCCCGCCGCCGACCATGCCCGCGGACAGCCGCAGACTTCCGTGCTCGCTCAACTCGGCTCCTTCCGGAAAGGGACAAACGTGGACCGGTCCCAGTTGTGATGAGCGTAACACGGCCCCGGCTCCATATGCTGTCCCTCGTGAACGAATCAGATCGCGGCACGGCCGAGGGCGAGACGACGGACGTGGCGCCGGGAGCGTCGTCGTTTCGCCCACCGACGATCCGCGACGTGGCCGCGCGAGCGGGGGTGTCGAAATCGCTGGTGTCCCGGGTGCTCCGCGGCGAGGCGAACGTCAGCCCCGCCCGCCGCGAGATGGTCACGCAGGCGATGAAGGAACTCGACTACCGGACGAACACCATCGCCCGCGGATTGTCCGAATCACGCAGCGGCACAGTCGGGGTGATGTTGAACGACCTCCGCAACCCCTGGTTCGTCGAACTGCTCGAGGGGATGACGACGACGCTCGACGCCGTCGGAATCGCGCCGGTGCTGGCCGACAGCCACCTGGATCAGCGCGTCGGGCGGGACACCGTCGAGACCCTGCTGTCGCAGCGGATCGACGGGTTGGTGGTGGTGGGAACCACCGACGCCGGCCCCGCGATCGAACGGGCCGCGGCCCTCGTCCCCGTCGTCCTCGCCGGAACCCACGAACCGAGTCTGCCGAACGTCGACATCGCGGCGGACGACGACATCGCCGGTGCCCGGCTGGCCACCCGGCATCTACTGGACCTCGGCCATCGGCGGATCGCCTACCTGCAGGGTCCCGGAGTGGTGGGCACTCTGCGCCGCGACGGATTCACCGAAGCGATGACCGAGGCCGGGTGCGGCGATCTCGCGTCCGTGCAGTTCGCAGGCATGACCGAGGAGAGCGGATACGTCGCGGCCGGTCGTGTGCTCGATGCCGAACCCCGGCCGACGGCGATCCTCGCGTTCAACGACGTCACGTGCGTCGGGGCGCTGTCGGCGGCCGACGACCGCGGCCTGAGAGTCCCCGACGACCTCTCGCTCGTCGGGTACGACGACACGTATCTCGCGCGGATCCGGCACCTGTCGCTGACGTCGGTCAACAACGGAAACTTTGCCGTCGGTGCGCAGGCCGCGAAATTCCTGCTGCAGCGGCTGGAGCGACCGTCGCAGTCGCGGCGCATCCACCTGCACGCCCCGACGCTCAGTGTTCGCCGTTCGACAGCGGCGCCCGGCGGCGGGAAGGGGTGACCTCCCTGCCGCCGGGCGCCGCGATGGAACGTGAAACCAGCTTTTACTGAGGGGTTTTGACCGCGAGAACCGGGATCGGGGATTGCAGGATGAGGCGCTGGCTCACGCTGCCGAGCAGCGCCTTGCCGACCGCGCTGCGGCGCTTGACCCCGATCACGAGGCGTTCGATGTCGGGCCGGTCGTCGATCAGATCCAGTACGGCGGTCGCGGGATCGCGGTCGCCGCGGCCGATCCGGTCGAGGACGGTCACCCCGTCGTCGGCGAGGGTGTGCACCTCTTCGGGTTCGGTGAGGGAGAGGTTCACCACCAGCAGATCGGTGTCCAGCATCGCGGCTTCCTTCTTGCCTGCGAGGAGGGCGTGCGATCCTTCGGAAGTATCGGTCACTGCTACGAGCACTGTCATGGGATCAACCTTTCACGGGACTCGGTGCGGAGCCGGTCACGAATACTCGCGCCGGAACTGCTCTTCGAGTTCCTCGAGGGAGCGGCCGCGGGTTTCCGGAACCTGGGTGGTGATGAACACGAGAGCCAGCACGCCGAGGCCCGCGAAGATGAAGAAGGTGGCCGCGATTCCCAGTGCTGCCACGAGGGGTGGGAAGACCAGCGCGACAATCGCATTCGCGATCCACAGCATGAAGATGCAGACGCCGATGGCGAAGCTGCGGATCTTCAGCGGGAAGATCTCCGACAGCATCAGCCACACCAGGGGGCCGATCGTGCCCTGCATCGAGAAGACGAACAGAACCACGAACACGAGGATGAAGTAGGCCTTCGCGGTGCCGTCGGGCAGCAGGAAGGCCGACAGGCCGACGAGGAGATGGAACGTGGTGGTGAGCACGAACCCGCCGATGAGCATCTTGCGACGGTCGATCCGGTTGATCAGGGCGATGCCGGTGAGGACGCCGAGCACGCTGAACAGTCCGTTGAGGGTGTTCGCGACAATGGCTGCGTTGGAGGAGAATCCGGCGTCGCCGAGCAGCTGGGTGCCGTAGTACATCACCGAGTTGATGCCGGTGGCCTGCTGGAACACGCCCAGGCCGACGCCGATGAAGATGAGGCGGCGGATCCACTTCACCGACAGGTCCGCGGGGCCGCCGGTCTGCGCGAGCTTCTCTTCCTCCGCGAGCGCCTGGACCTCCTCCAGTTCGGCACGCGCCCGCTCCGGGGACCGGACCTGCAGGAGCACGGCGAGCGCTTCGTCGTGCCGATCCTGCGACATCAGCCAGCGCGGGCTCTCCGGCATCCTCAGCATTCCGGCGAACAGGACGATGGCCGGAGCGACGGCGATCAGGAGCATGAAGCGCCAGACGCTGTCGTGCTCACCCCAGATGTTGAAGATGACGGCGTTGATCACGAATGCGGCGAACTGCCCGCACACGATCATGACCTCGTTGCGGGAGACCACGCTGCCGCGCCGTTCGGCGGGGGAGATCTCGGCGAGGTAGACGGGCACCGTCGCGGATGCGCCGCCGACGGCGAGGCCGAGGACGAAGCGGAACAGTGCGAGTATCTCCCACGTGGGCGACAGCACGCAGCCGAGCGTGCCGATCATGAAGATGATCGCGAGTACCAGGATGTTGTGCCGGCGTCCGTACCGGTCGGACATCCGGCCGCCGATGAGGGCGCCGATCGCGGCGCCGAAGATCAGGATGCTCACCACCAGGCCCTCGGTGAACGAGGTGAGCTGGAGGTCGTCCTTGAGCGGTGCGAGTGCGCCGTTGATGACTCCGGTGTCGTATCCGAAGAGCAGGCCGCCGAAGGTGGCGACGACGGCGATGACGCCGAGCCTGTGCGAGTGCCGTCCAGGCGCGTCGGCGGGCAGGGGCTGGGCGGTAGTTCGGGTGAGATCGCTGGCCATGAACATCTCCTCGACGTATTCCATGTGCAGAACACGTAATGTGTTTATGTCCGGACAAAGCTAACCCATTGTGACTCGGGGCACAACGGCTGGCTCATCATCGAACGGCTCCCACCGCGCGCTAGGCCAATACCTACCGATGAGTAATAGAACGCATGATCTGTTATCGTTCGACGTATGCCCAGGCCACGCATCCACGACCTCGACGCCGCGCTCGACACCGCCGAACGGCTGGCCGTCGAGGGCGGGCCGAGCGCGGTGACGCTGCGGGCGGTCGCCGCCGCCACGGAGATGTCCAACGGCGCCATCTATCACGCATTCGGCTCCCGCGGAGGGCTCGTCGGACGCGCATGGTTACGGGCGGCACACCGGTTCCTCGACCTGCAACAGCAATCGGTCGAGCACGCGCTGGAGCGGGGTCCCGTGGACGCCGTTGTCGCGGCCGCCGACACCCCGGCCGTCTTCGCCGAGAAGTTCCCGCAGTCGTCGCGGCTCCTGCTCACCGTGCGCCGCGACGAACTGCTCGGATCCGACGTCCCCAAAAACGTCGCGGACGAGTTGGCGCGCCTCGACTCCGTCCTCGTCGACCTGTTCGTCCGGTTGGCGCATGTGTTGTGGGGGCGCAGGGACGGTCGCGCGGTCGAGGTGATCGAAGCGTGCGTCGTCGGACTCCCCACCGGACTGCTGCTCCGTGCCCAGCGGAAACCGGACGACGCCATGCGCCGGCGTCTGGAGGTGGCGGTCCGCGCCGTCCTCACCCTCGACCCCCCGCCCCCGGGGAAACGTCACGACAGCACCACGAAAGGTTCCTGATGACCGCCACTTTGACGTACCGCGACAAGATCGCCGTCCTCGACCTCGGCGACGACGAGAACCGTTTCTCCCCCGAGTGGCTCGACACCGTCGACGGTCTCCTCGACGACGCGCACGAGCACGGCGCGCAGGCCCTGGTCACCACGGCCACCGGAAAGTTCTACTCCAACGGCCTCGACCTGGAGTGGCTGCTGGCCAACGGCGACCGCGCGGACTGGTACGTCGGGCGCGTGCAGGCCCTGTTCAGCCGAATTCTGACGCTCCCGCTGCCGACGGTGGCCGCGGTCAACGGGCACGCGTTCGGCGCGGGCGCCATGCTGGGAATCGCCCACGACTACCGGGTGATGCGGTCGGACCGCGGGTTCTACTGCTTCCCCGAGGTCGACATCCACATCCCGTTCACCCCGGGCATGGCGGCGCTGATCCAGGCCAAGCTGACGCCGCAGACCGCGATCACCGCCATGACCACCGGTCACCGGTACGGCGGCACCGAGGCGCACACCAGCGGGCTGGTCGACAGGACCGCGCCCGAAGGCGCGGTCCTGGGTGCCGCTGTCGACCTGATCTCGCCGCTCGCGGGGAAGGACGCCGGCACGCTCGGTGCGATCAAGTCGACCATGTTCGCGCCCGCCGTCGCCGCGCTCGCCACGGGCCGTTCATAACCTGCTGATACGAAACCTACTGGGCGAGAGCAGGGGTCATTCTCCCGGCACGTGGAGGATCAGGGCGTCGCCCTGTCCGCCGCCGCCGCACAGCGCCGCGGCACCGGTTCCACCACCGCGTCGCTTCAGCTCGAGCGCGAGGTGCAGCACGACCCGCGCACCCGACATGCCGAGCGGATGCCCGATGGCGATGGCGCCGCCGTTCACGTTGACCTTCGACGGGTCGATTCCCAGTTGCCGGGTCGACTCGATGCCGACGGCGGCGAAGGCCTCGTTGATCTCGACGAGATCGAGGGCGGACGCGTCGAGTCCCTCTCGGGCGCAGGCCTTGTCGATGGCGTTGGCGGGCTGCTGCTGGAGCGTCGAATCCGGCCCGGCGACGACGCCGTGGGCGCCGATCTCGGCGATCCATTCGAGTCCCAGTTCCTCGGCCTTGGCCTTGCTCATCACCACGACGGCCGCGGCGCCGTCGGAGATCTGCGACGCGGACCCGGCGGTGACGGTGCCGTCCTTGCTGAACGCGGGACGCAGCTTCGACAGCGACTCGGCGGTGGTGTCGGCGCGGATGCCCTCGTCCTCGGTGACGACGAGCGGCTCACCCCGGCGCTGCGGGATGGTGACGGGAACGACCTCGTCGTCGAAGAGGCCGTTCTTCCACGCGGCCGCGGCGCGCTGATGCGACGCGGCGGCGAAGGCGTCCTGCTCCTCGCGACCGATCTTGTCGGTGGTCGCGTTCCGGGTCTCGGTGAGCGCGCCCATCGCCTGGTCGGTGAAGATGTCGTACAGGCCGTCGTAGGCGAGGTGGTCGACGAGGGTGGTGTCGCCGTACTTGAAACCGCCCCGTGAGCCCGGGAGCAGGTGCGGCGCCTGGGACATCGACTCCTGCCCGCCGGCGACGACGACGTCGAACTCGCCGGCGCGGATCAGCTGGTCGGCGAGCGCGATGGCGTCGAGACCCGACAGGCACACCTTGTTGACGGTCACGGCGGGCACCGACATCGGGATGCCCGCGGCGACCGCGGCCTGCCGGGCCGGGATCTGACCGGCGCCGGCAGTGAGGACCTGCCCCATGATCACGTACTCCACCAGTTCCGGTGCCACCCCGGCCTTGTCGAGGGCGCCCTTGATGGCGATGCCGCCGAGATCGGATCCGGAGAGGGTGGCGAGCGAACCCGTCAGCCTGCCGACGGGGGTCCGGGCCCCGGCGACGATGACGGACCTGGTGCGTGAAGTCATGGAAGTGTCCTTGGTGTCGTGTCGAATGTGGTTCAGACGAGCGCGGATTCGCGGATCTCGAGGGGGGTTCCGGTGGCGGCGACGACGTCGTCGACGGTGACACCGGGGGCGACCTCACGCAGGGCGAGGGTGCCGTCGCCGACCACGTCGATGACGGCGAGGTTGGTGATGATGCGGTTGACGACGCCCTGGCCGGTCAGCGGCAGGGTGCAGGTGTCGATGATCTTCGGGTTGCCGTCCCGGTCGGTGTGTTCCATGAGGACGATGACGCGGCTCGCCCCGTGCACGAGGTCCATCGCGCCGCCCATGCCCTTGACCATCTTGCCGGGGACCATCCAGTTGGCGAGGTCGCCGGTGCGGGAAACCTGCATGCCGCCGAGGACGGCGGTGTCGATGTGGCCGCCGCGGATCATGCCGAACGACAGCGCCGAATCGAAGAACGCGGCTCCGGCGTTGACGGTGACCGTCTCCTTGCCCGCGTTGATCAGATCGGGGTCGACGTTGTCCTCGGTGGGGTAGGGGCCGGTGCCGAGGATCCCGTTCTCCGAATGCAACGTGACGGTGACATCGGTGCCGAGGTATCCGGGAATGAGCGTCGGCAGTCCGATGCCGAGGTTGACGTATTCGCCGTTGACCATCTCCGCGGCCGCGCGGGCGGCCATCTGGTCACGTGTCCATCCGTTGGTGCCGGTCATCGAGTGGCTCCTTCCGTGCTGCTGACTGTCCGCTTCTCGATCCGCTTGTTCTGGGGGCCGGTCTCGACGATGCGCTGAACGAAGACTCCGGGCAGGTGCACCTGGGCGGGATCGATGGTGCCTGCGGGGACGAGTTCCTCGACCTGCGCGATGGTCACCTTCCCGGCCATGGCCGCGAGGGGGTTGAAGTTCAGGGCCGTCTTGTCGAAGACCAGGTTGCCGGCGGTGTCGCCGCGCAGCGCGTGGACCAGGGCGAAGTCGGCGGTGATGCCGAGTTCGAGGACGTAGCGCTTGTCGCCGAACTGCCGGGTTTCCTTCGCCGGCGACGCGAGCGCGACGGAACCGTCGGCGGCGTAGCGCCACGGCAGGCCGCCGTCGGCGACTGGGCTGCCGACACCGGCGGGGGTGAAGAACGCGGGGATGCCGGCACCGCCGGCCCGGAGGCGTTCGGCGAGCGTGCCCTGCGGGGTGAGTTCCACCTCGAGCTCGCCGGAGAGGTACTGGCGGGCGAATTCCTTGTTCTCGCCGACGTAGGACGCGGTGACACGGCGAATCTGGCGGGCGCTCAGCAGGATCCCGAGCCCGTGGTCGTCCACACCGCAGTTGTTGGAGAAGACCTCGAGGTTCCCGACACCCGAGTCGGCGAGCGCGCGGATCAGCGAGTCGGGGATTCCGCACAGGCCGAATCCGCCGACGGCGATCGTCGCGCCGTCGGACACGTCCGCGACAGCTTCTTCCGGGGTGTCGAACACTCTCGATCCCATGTGCATCCTTTCTTCTGGCCGCCGAACCCGGCGATACCGCCTTCCCGCGACATTTCGTCCATCCAGTGGACGACCTCTGCGACGGGCTTTGCTCCACTAAAAGGGGTCGCTTCATGCATTTCAAGGAGTTCGGACATGTTGCTCGCGGTCTGGACGTCGTGGACAAGAGCGTTCACTGAGTGGACGTATACTCCGGTCATGAACGAGGCGCAGCGTCCACAGGTCATCCACCGGGTGGGATCGATCCTGCGGGCCGTCGCGGCCCTCGAATCCTCGGGATCCTCGACGTCCGCCCTGGCGCGGGAGACGGGCCTCGCCCGCCCCACCGTGCATCGCCTCCTCGTCTCGCTGGCCGAGGAGGGGCTGGTCGACCGAGACCTGAAGTCGGGCAAATGGTCGCTCGGACCCGAGCTGTACCTGCTCGGCTCGCTCGCCGCCAGCAGGTACGACATCACGGACCGCTCCCGCGACATCCTCCGCGATCTCGCCCGCGAGACCGGTGAAAGCGTGTTCCTGTCCGCTCGCCGCGGCGACGAAACGGTCTGCATTGCGAGCGAGGAGGGCAGCTTCCCGCTGCGCTCGCACGTGCTGCACATCGGAATCCGATTTCCGCTCGGGGTGGCGACGGCGGGGATGGTCATCCTGTCGCACCTGCCGGACCGCGAGATCGACGAGTACCTGGCGCGCGCGGACGTCACCGGCGAATGGGGGCCGCAGCACAGCCGGGAGAAGATCGCCGAGCGCATCGCGGAGACCCGCCTCAACGGCTACACCGTCAACCCCGGGCTGCTCGTCGAGGGCAGTTGGGGGATGGGCGCCGCCGTCTTCGACACCCAGGGATCACCGGCCTGGGCGCTGAGCATCACCGGGGTGGAGAGCCGGTTCCGTGAGGAAAGACGCCGCGAACTGGGAGAATTCCTCCTCCGCGAGGCACACCGGCTCACCCAGCTACTCGCCGACCGGCCGCGGAGCCGCGGCTGAACCAGCGGTCGGACCCCGCCTACGCGGCCTTCCGGCGACGCCCCGGCCGCCCGTGGCGGGTGTCGATGGTCCACACGTGCGTGCAGTCGGGGCACTGCAGGTGCACGGTGGTTCCCTGATTGCTCAGCAGGTACTGCCAGTGCCGGTGGCAGTTGCGGCCCGACCCGCAGTCGCCGCAGGACGAGCCGTGGTCGCAGCCCGGGCAGGGCAACCAGGCACGACGGGAGAAGTCCGCGGTGGGATCAATCGGCAACACGGCCCACCGTCCGATCCGGGAGCACACCCGCCTGCACCAGTTCGTCGTAGATGCGCTGCTGCTCGGGGTCCAGCCCGGAATACAGCATGTCGTAGGCCCGCTCTTCCTCCGCCAGCACGGCGACGGGATCCCAGTCTTCGCCGATCGCTTCGAGGACAGCGGTGCGCCGACGCGCTTCGTCCAGCGTGAGGTCGAGAGCGAACGAGAGTTCGGAGTCGCTACCCATGTGGTCACCTTCGTTTCGCAGTCGCCGACATCGAACGGGCTCCGACATCGAAGGGGCCAGGGTCACTCGAGCCTGCCCAAGATCACAATGACCTGGATCACGTCGATCGAAAGTGTTGCCTCGTGTTCACAACGACGCGCCCCGTCGTCCGGGTGGACGACGGGGCGCGGGTGGTTCTGGTGGTGCGGGTGGATCAGGCCTGCAGGCCGGCCTCGATCTCGAGGGTGATGGTGATCTTGTCGCCGACGACGGCGCCGCCGCCTTCGAGGGGCATGTCGATGGAGATGCCGAAGTCCTTGCGGTTGAGGACGGTGGTGGCCTCGAAACCGGCGACCGGCCCGTTACCCATGCCCGGGTTGACGCCGTTGAACTCGAGGGCGAGCTCGACCTGCTTGGTGACGCCGTGGAGCGTGAAGTCGCCCTCGACCACGTAGTCGTCGCCCTTGGCGCGGACGGCAGTGGAGGTGAACGTGGCGGTGGGGTACTGCTCGGCGTCGAAGAAGTCGGCGGACTTGATGTGGGCGTCGCGGTCGGTGTTCTTGGTGTCGATGGACGCGACCTGGATCTCGGCGGTGACGGCGGTGGTGCCGTCCTCGGCGACGGTGATCGCGCCTGCGAAGTCGTTGAACGTGCCGCGGACCTTGCTGACCATGAGGTGGCGGACGGAGAAGCCGACGGTGGAGTGGACGGTGTCGATGGCCCAGGTTCCGGCGGTCAGGTTGGGGAGGGTGGCGGTGGCGGTGGTCATGAAAACTCCTTGAGGTGAACGGCACTCGAATCGAGGTAATTGAATCTGCAACTACTAAGGTAGTGAGAAGTCGTTGCGATGTCAACTAAAATTTGTGAAGGGTGGGTGAGCTGCGGTTACGGCTTCGGCCGGACCTGATGGCGGCTGACGATGGAGATCCGGTTGAACGCGTTCATCGTGACGGCGATCCAGCTCACCGTGGAGATCTCCGGCTCGGACAGGAACCGCCGCGCGAAGGCGTAGTCGGCGTCCTGACGCTGCGCGTCCGGGAGGGTGGTGATCGACTCGGCCAGGGTGAGGGCCGCGACCTCGCGCTCGGAGAACAGGGTCGTCTCCCGCCAGGCAGGCAGAACCGCGAGACGCTGCTGGGATTCGCCCGCCGCGATCGCCGCGGCGACGTGCACGTCCAGGCAGTACGCGCAGCGGTTGATCTGGGAGACGCGGACGTTGATCAACTCGACGAACCGCCGGTCCATCCCGGCCTCGGTGGTCGCGTGACGGATGGCCTTGGCGACGCCGATCTGCGCCTGATAGACGGCCGGACTCTGTTTGTCGATGTGGACGTGATCGTTCTCCGTGGACGTGCTGCTCATGACCGGCCTCTCGGTGGGTGGCTCAGGGGTTCTCCTGCAGGTGGGCGCGCATTTCGCCGAAGTCGTGCCCGAGGATGGCGACGTCCCGGGGGCAGAGCAGGTCGAACATGTCGCGGCGCACCTCCGCCACGTGTCCGGGGCTGGCGGCGGCGAGTTTCTCGGCGCCGGCGTCGGTCAGCTCGGCCAGCATTCCCCGCTTGTCGTCCTTGCATTCCAGCCGCCGCACCCAGCCCGCCTCGACCAGCCGGCTGATCGCCCGGGTCACGCCGCTGCGCGTCGTGGTGACCGCCTCGGCGAGTTCCCGCATCCGCAGTTGCCGCTGCGGCGCCTCCGACAACACGACGAGAAGTTCGAAGTCCGTGAACGAGATGCCCGAGTCGCGGGTGAGCTGCCGATCGAGCGCCTGCAGCAGTAGTCGGGTGGCGTCCAGGTAGGCGCGCCACGTGTTCTGTTCTTCGGCGCTGAGCCATCTGGTCGGTTCCACGAGACCAGCATATCCCAAGTAGTTGACAGCGCAACTACTTGGTGTACGGTGGTGATAGTTGAAATCGCAATCATCGGCGTTTCGCGGAGAGAGGTTCGGGCAATGAGCACCACAGACGAGCAGGAGCGCTCCCAGCGGTTCGCCGCGCAACGCGACAGGATCCGCGCCGAGCATCTGAAGCCCGTGTCGTCGAGGCCCGCATCCTCGGCCCGCGGACTCCACCACACCGCGCTGATCAGCAGCGACGTCGAGCGCACCGTCCGGTTCTATCAGGATCTCCTCGAGTTCCCGCTGACCGAACTGATCGAGAATCGCGATTACCCCGGGTCCTCGCACTTCTTCTTCGACATCGGCAACGGCAACCTGCTCGCCTTCTTCGACTTCCCGGGGCTCGAGGTCGGCCCGTATCAGGAAGTCCTCGGCGGACTCCACCACATCGCGATCAGCGTCGAACCCGGCCGCTGGAATCACCTGCGCACGAAACTGGTCGACGCCGGCGTCGAACTCGTCGAACACAGCGAGGTGTCGCTGTACTTCCGCGATCCCGACGGTGCCCGCCTCGAACTCATCGCCGATCCGCTCGGCGAAATGTACGGCTCACACGTTCTGTGAAAACCCTGCTCTGAGAACGCTGGAAAGGATTCACTCATGACTGCCGCCATCACCTCACCCCGCCTCGACGTCCGCCGCGCCGACGACCGCTTCAAGACGAACGTGGGCTGGCTCGATTCCAAGCATTCCTTCTCGTTCAGCAACCACTACGACCCGGCCAACACCCACCACGGCGTGCTCATGGTCAACAACGACGACATCGTCGTCCCCGGCCGGGGTTTCGACACCCACCCGCACCAGGACATGGAGATCGTCACCTGGGTGCTCCAGGGTTCGCTGGTGCACCAGGATTCGATGGGTCACTCCGGCGTCATCTACCCCGGACTCGCCCAGCGCATGAGCGCGGGAACCGGGATCCTGCACTCGGAGAAGAACGACTCGTGGCGACTGGACGGTGTCACCGGTGAGCACGCCGACGAGCACAGCGATCCGGTCCACTTCATCCAGATGTGGGTCGTCCCCGACGAAGCCGGGATCACCCCCGGCTACGAGCAACTCGAAATCGACCACGAATTGCTCGCAGGCGGGCTGGTCCCCGTCGCGTCCGGCATGCCGGGCCACGTCGACCACTCCGCGATCCGCATCAAGAACAAGTACGCCGCAATGCATGTCGCACGGCTGCAGCCAGGCCAGGCGCCCATCACCCTTCCCGACGCCCCGTTCCTCCACGTCTTCGTCGCGCGCGGCGAAGCCTCGCTGGAGGGTGTCGGCCTCCTCGCCGAGGGCGACGCCGTCCGGATCGGCGGTGGCGGCGGCCAGCAGATGACCACCGACACCGGCGCCGAGATCATCGTGTGGGAAATGCACGCGAAGATCGCCGGGTAGCGCCGCCGCGGCGGATGGCGTGGAATCCGTTTCTTCCGTTGGGGTTGCGGAAGCTGCTACAGTGCCGGGCAGGCAGTGATCTATGGAAGGGCCTTACAACCGCGCGAGCGGCGACCCAGGCCCGGGTCCTGCATCCGAAGGAGTTCGATCCCTTGGACACGGCTTCGACCGTCGTCCGCCGATCCACCATCGAGTACGCCCCCGATCTGCTACTCGATCTCGTCCGCCCCGCCGAGGCAGCGCATCCGTTGCCTGCGATCGTGTGGGTGCACGGAGGTGGTTGGCGGCTTCAAGACCGCACCGCATGCCCGGACCTGGTGCAGCACTTCGCAGGACACGGCTACGTCATGGTCAGTGTCGACTACCGCCTCGCGCCCGGCACTTGCCACCCCGGCCAGCTCTTCGACGTCCGGCGGGCGGTGCGCTGGTTGCGTGCCAACGCCGCGGACCACGGCATCGACCCGGATCGGATCGGTGTGTGGGGATCGTCGGCCGGTGGGCATCTCGCCGCGCTGACCGGAGTGCACTCGGGCACAACACGATTGCCCGGTGAAGATCCCGTGACGGTCGACAGTGCGGTGCAGGCCGTCGTCGACGGCTACGGTCCCACCGACCTGCCCGGTCTCGTCGACCTCTCCGCGCAGCGGACACCGTGGGAGGACCAGTCCCCGGAAGCGTCGCTGCTCGGCGGGGCGATCCGGGACCGACTGGACGCGGCGCGGTCCGCCAGCCCCGCGCTGCAGGTGACGCCCGGTGCGCCGCCGTTTCTGATCATGCACGGACTCGGCGACAATCTGGTGCCGTCGGCGCAGAGTGTCGCGTTGTACGACGCGCTCGCCACCCACGGCAACGACGCCATCCTCTACCTGATCGAGGGTTTCGGGCACGGGTTCTTCAACCCCGGCCATGTCCTCGAACTCGGCCCCGGACAGACCCTCGACCAAGGGCATCTCGAGCGAAATCCGCACGCGCCGGCCTCGACCCGCGCGGTGAGCGACTTCGGGCGCGCCTTCATCGAGAAGTATCCCGCCGCCTCGTTCGCGGCGGTCGAGGCGTTCTTCTCGCACACTCTGAAATCAGGACCACACGCATGACGATCTTCGACATCCCTGCCCTCGACGAGGTCCACACCGCCGCTCCGCAACTCGACACCCTCCCCGGGCGGTGCGTGCCCTACGCCATGGCCGCCGGTGAGGGTGAGCGCCACGAACTGGGCGGGCAACTGATCACCGTCATCGCCCGCCCGGAAGACACCGGAGGGCAATTCGGCGCCGCGTATGTGTACGGCGGCAAGGGAACCGAGACCCCGTTCCTCGCCCACGATCGCGAGCACCGCTTCCTGTACGTCACCGACGGACGGCTGCAGGTGTGGTTGCCGGGCGAATCGCACCTGCTCGTGCCCGGCGACTCGGTCACCGTCCCGGCCGGGACACCGTACGCGTACCGGATGCTCGCGCACCGGACCCGGTTCCTGAGCTGGCTCACCGCCGGCGACGGGCACCGGTGGGCGCAGGCGACCGGGCAGGCAACCCAGTCGCACGTCTTCGACGCCGCCGCGGCGCCGATATCGGACGCGCGGCAATCCGAACTGGCGGACCGGTTCGGCATCCGGTTCCACGATCTCGAGAAGAAGGACCTGCCCGCGGTGACGGGCGCGGTGCTCCCGGCGGGGGAGTCGCCCTACGTGCTGCAGGCAGGCGAAGGCGACCGCTGGGCGAGCCTCGACCAGCTGAACACGTATCTCGCACGGCCCCGGAACACCGGCGGAACGTATTTCGCGATGCACACGATGGGCGGCAAGAGCGCGTACATTCCGCGGCACTTCCATCGCGAGCACACCGAGAACTTCTTCTGCATCGAGGGACGGATTCTCCTGCACGCCAACGGCCGGGAGATCATGCTGACCAAGGGCGACTTCCTGCACGCTCCGGCCGGAACCATCCACAGTTTCGCGTTCGACAGCCACGACACCCAGATGCTCGGCCTGCTGACCACCGGAGTGTTCGAGAAATTCTTCGAGTACATGAATACCCCCACGGACGCGCACGTCCACACCGAGGGCGGCGACATGCAGTTCCCGGCCGAGGGGTTCGCGCGGGCGCGCGCCGAGCTGGACCTCGAGGTCGTCGGCCCGCCGCCGGAACGAGGCGCCGGGCGGTGAGACCCGCCCGGCGCGCACGCCGTCGGAGCGGCTGAGCTCTACACTCGAGCCATGGCGATCCAGAGCACCGTCACCCGGGCAGAGTCCCTGGTCGCCCACATCCAGGACCGGATCGCCGCGGGTGAACTGGCGCCCGGCGATCGGGTGGGCACCCGCAAAGAACTCCAGGAGGAGTCGGGGATGGCCCGCGGAACGGTCATCGAGGCCGTCCGACTTCTGCAGGATCGGGGAGTCATCACCGTCCGGCCCGGGCCCGGCGGTGGCCTGTTCGTCGCCGAACCGTCGTCGGTGGTCCGGCTCGGCCGTACCCTGCTGACCGTCGAGGGCGACGCGGCAGGGGTCGCCGACGCCATCGCCGTTCGGGAGGAACTGGAACCCCTCGTGACGGAACTGGCCGCCCGGCACCGGACCGACGCCGACGTCGCCGACCTGCGGCGACTGATGACCGTCCTCGAGGATTCGGCCGGCGACCCCGAGGCGTTCATCCGTGCCGTGTGGGATCTGCACCGCCGGATCGTGGCGATCGGCCCGAATCAGGTGTTGCGCGAGACCTATCTGAGCCTCGAAACCTACGTGGAGCAGCACGCGACGCGCGCGAGCCGCGAACGAAGCGCCACCAACAGCGAATACTTCGCGCGACGGATCGACGTGCACCGGGCGCTGGTCGATGTCATCGAGTCCGGCGACGCGGCGCGTGCCCGCGTGGCTGCTCAGGCGCACGCGCACTGAGCGATCGCTTCGCGCAGCCACTTTCTCGAATTCCGTGCTTGACAGGGACCAGTGGTCTGTGGCTACCATCACACATAACGGTTATAACCGTTTATTGGAGGAGTCGATCCTCCCCCCACTGACCAGGAGTGTTCCGCATGAATTTCTCCACGTCCTCGCCCGGCGGCCGCGGCAAAGTGCTCGTTCCCGTCCTCTGCTGGGCCGCCCTCCTCAGCGACGGATACGACCTCTTCGTCTACGGCGCCTCCCTGCCCGCCCTGATCGGGCACGCCCCGTGGTTCATCACCGCCGGTGCGGCAGGCACCGTGGGCAGCGCCGCCCTGGTCGGAGTCCTCATCGGCTCGCTGACGGCCGGGACGCTCACCGACATCCTCGGCCGTCGCCGCCTGTTCCTCGCGTGCCTGACGCTCTTCTCCACGGCAACCCTGGTCACCGCGATCGCCCCGACCTTCGAGATCTTCGCCGCAACCCGGTTGGTGGCCGGCCTGGGAATCGGCGGGTTGATGCCCACCGCCATCGCGATGGCGGCGGAGTTCGCTCCCCCGGCCTACCGGTCCCGGATCCTCGGCATGGTGCTCACCGGACCGGCGTTCGGCGGTGTCCTCGCATCGACCGCGTCCCTGCTGCTGCTCGAAGAGTTCGGCTTCCGCCCGGTCTACGCACTCGGTGCGGTTCCGCTGATCACGTTGCTGCCGTTGGCATTCGCGTTGCTGCCGGAGTCGCGGGCGTTCGTCGCCGAACGATCCTCCGAGGGCCCGGCGTCGAAGTCGCCGGTCGCCAAACTGTTCGGTGACGGGATGGGGCGGGCCACGCTCGGCATCTGGTTCGTCGCGATCTGCAGCATGCTCACCATGTTCGGGGTGACAACCTGGCTGCCGCAGATCATGCGCAACGCCGGTTACCCGATCGGCTCGGCGGTGACGTTCCTGCTCGTCTACAGCGCCGGCGCCATCGTCGGGACGCTGCTCGCCTCCGTGCTGGCCGAACGGTTCGGGCCCAAGTCGCTGGTTCTGGCCGGGTTCTCTACGGTCGCAGTCTCTCTCGCGCTGCTGGGCACGCACCCGCCGACCGCCGTCCTGATGCTGCTGGTGGCGCTGGCCGGATTCGGCGGCCTCGGCACCCAGAACATGCTCAACGATCACATCGCGACGTTCTACCCGGCCCGGTTCCGGGCAACCGGGCTCGGATGGGCACTCGGAATCGGACGGGCGGGCGCGATCGCGGGCCCCACGTACGGCGCGTTCTTCGTCGCCGGTGGCGGAGCCGTCATCGTCAGCTCCCTGGCGTTCGCCGTTCCCGCGCTGATCGGCGGCGTCGTGATGGCGACCCTCCCGCGGCGCCCCCACGCCCCCTCCGCCGACGCGGACAACCGCCTCGACGCGGCCACCGCGCGCAGCACCGAAATTTCCCGCTAGAACTCGCCACCGAAGGGTGGCGGACGAAAAGGATGAGATAGATGAAGATTGTCGGCTATCGCAAGAAGGATCAGGACGCCGTGACCGTGGGTGTCCTCCGGGACGGCTTCGTTCGACCGCTCGCCTCACTCGAGGAATTCTGGGGCGACGCCGCGGGCTGGGTGGCCCGGGCGGAACACCTCGAGTCGCCCGAGATCGACGTCACGCTCGTCAGTGTGGTGCCGCCGGTGCCCGACTCCGCCCGCGTCATCTGCGTCGGTCTCAACTACAAGGCCCACGCCGCCGAGGGCGGCTTCACCCCGCCGCCCTACCCCACGTTGTTCGGGCGGTGGACCCCGTCGCTGAGCGTCGACGGGGCCCCGGCTCCGGTGCCGGCCAACGAGGCGGGCCTGGACTGGGAGGGCGAGGTGGCCGCGTTCATCGGCACCCGGCTCGAAAGCGTCGACGCGGCCACCGGCCAGTCCGGGGTGCTCGGTTACGCGTGCTTCAACGATCTCACCGCCCGCACGGCGCAGAAGCTGACGGCGCAATGGACGCTCGGCAAGAACGGCGACCGGTCCGGACCTCTGGGCCCGCTGGTTCCCGCCGGTGAGGTCGGGGATCTGTCCGACGGCCTGCGGGTGCAGACCCGCGTCAACGGAACGGTCGTGCAGGACGGCAACACCCGGGACCTGATCTTCTCGGTCGGCGAAATCATCGCCCTCATCAGCGAGACGTTCACCCTGCACCCCGGCGACATCATCGCCACCGGCACCCCGGAGGGCGTCGGCTACGTGCGGAACCCACCGTGGCTGCTCGGGCCCGGCGATATCGTCGAGGTGGAGATCGACAAGCTCGGCGTCCTACGGACCCCGATCGTCGATGCCAGCGGTAGGAAGGGCGCATGACCGACAACGCGTCCGAGGTAACGCGGACCCCGGTACTGTTCGCCGGCGGCGGACCGTCCGGACTCGCGGCCGCGCTCGAACTGGCCCACCACGGGGTGGCAAGCCTGGTCGTCGAACCGAGAATCGACGTCGATGCCGAACGCCCCCGCGCCAAGACGACCAACGCTCGCACCATGACGCATCTGCGGCGGTGGGGACTGGCCGAAGAGGTGCGTGCCGCGTCACCTCTTCCCGTCGAGTGGGCGCAGGACATCGTGTTCTGCTCGACGCTCCTGGGCCATGAGATCACCCGGTTCGAGAACGGTTTCCAGCTCGATGTCGCCACCCCGACCCTGGCGCCCGAACGCGGCCAGCAGGCACCTCAACCTGTCGTGGAAACCATGTTGCGGGCAGCGGTGCAGCGCAGCGAACTCGCCACCCTGCAACTCGGTGCCCGAGTCACGTCGCTCGAGGAACTTACCGACGGCACCGTCCGTGCCACCGTCGACGGATCGGGACCGACGCGAACGGTCGTGGCGGACTACGTCCTCGGTTGCGACGGCGGCGCGAGCATCGTGCGCGAGTCCATCGGCGCCCGGTTCGAGGGCACGTCCGGCGAGCGCCCCAATCTCAGCATCCTGTTCCGCGCGCCGGGCCTGGCCGACCGGGTGCCGTTCGACGGTGCCGTCCACCACTGGGTGATGGCGCCCGGGGCGGCGGGCATCGTGGGCCGGCTCGACCTGGCGGACACCTGGTGGGCGATCGTGCAGGGCGTCGACGTCCGGGACGAGGAGGTCGACGCCACCGCGCTCGTACACAGCCTGATCGGAGAGCCGGCCCCGGTCGAGGTCATCGCCACCGACCCGTGGGTGGCACGAATGTTGCTGTCCGACAGCTACCGCAAGGGCCGGGTATTCCTCGTCGGCGACGCCGCGCATCTCAATCCGCCGTGGGGCGGGCACGGGTACAACACGTGCATCGGTGACGCCGTCAACGTCGCCTGGAAGATCGCGGCGACGCTGCGCGGCTGGGCCGGACCGCAGCTGCTCGACAGCTACGAAGCCGAACGCCGGCCCGTCGCCGCCCGCACCATCGCCGAAGCCGGAGCGCAGGAAAAGGCTCTGGCGCACCACTTCTCCACCGTCGAGATCGGCCAGGACGGTCCCGCAGCCGAGGAGGCGCGCCGCCGCACCGCAGAGGCGCTCGTCGTGAAGAAGAGCGAATTCCACTCGCTCGGACTCGTTCTCGGCTATTCCTACACCGACTCACCCGTCATCGTGCCCGACGGATCGACGCCGCCGAAAGAAGATCCCGTCGAGTACGTGCCCACCGCATGCCCCGGAGCGCTCCTGCCGCACGCGTGGCTGGGAGACGGTCGATCGCTCTACGACGCGCTCGGCCCCGAATACACCCTCGTCGTGCTGGGCCCCGAGGGATCCTCCAAGCACACCACCGAACTCGACGTACTGACGGCGAAGGCAGCCGAACTCGGCGTCCCGCTGACGGTGCTGCGGCTGTCCGATACCGGGGGATCTCTGGGCAGTCTCCTCGGCGCCCGCTTCGTCCTGGTTCGACCCGACCAACACGTGGCGTGGCGGGGCGGCGACCTCGCGAGCGCCGAGAAGTCGATCGACATCGCGGCGGGATGGTGAGAAACCTCCCCGCGCCGGCCGCACCACCTCCACACTCGAGAAGGAAGATTCACGTGTCTGCTCTGTATGAGGCGCCCCAGACGGCGACCAAGCTGCTCGTGACCGCCATGGGTTTGATCGATACGTTCGACCCCGGGCAACGGGCGACCGCGATCATCGAGAACTTCGACGACCCGCGGCGGCTGAACTGGGACATCATCCCCAAACCGGACCGCACGGGCATCCCGCTCCACCAACTGGACCGTCACCAGAAGGTGCTGGTGTGGGATCTGATCCGATTG
This sequence comes from Rhodococcus sp. T2V, assembly GCF_029269925.1. Classification (NCBI taxonomy): domain Bacteria; kingdom Bacillati; phylum Actinomycetota; class Actinomycetes; order Mycobacteriales; family Nocardiaceae; genus Rhodococcus; species Rhodococcus sp. T2V. The sequence continues at coordinate 32,421 of NZ_JARJBD010000041.1, read as the reverse complement.
GCGGTGCCCTTGCGCACCTTCACGAAGGTGCTGTCGATTCCGCAACTCGAGCACGTGCTCCGGGACTACGAGCAGGATTTCCTCGGACCGGCACTGCAGACCTGGCGCACGTCGGATTCGTACTTCCTGACGTTCTTCGGCCGGCCGGGTTTCGAGGACACCTGGACGCTGCGGTTCCTCGGTCACCACGTCTGCCTCAACCTGACCATCGTCGACGAGCGGTGGATCTCCGCCACCCCGGTCGCGCTGGGCGCACAGCCCACCGAGTACGACGGTGTGCTCAAACCCCTCGCCGACGACGAGGGCCTGGCGTTCGACCTGCTGGCCTCGCTCGACGACGAGCAGCGCGGCCTCGCCGTCATCCACGACGTCGCACCCGCCGACTTCGTGACCCGGCAGGTGCCGCGGATCGGGGCCTACGAATACCCGGACTACTACGACCTCGGCATGCCCGGGTACACCATCACCGACGCCGACCGGGTCGCCTTGAAGTTCGTCCGCGACCGGCCGTCGGGCATCAGTGGCGCGAAATTGTCCGGTGACCAACAGCAAGCGCTACTGGGACTCGTCGACTGCTACCTCGAACGACTGCCCGAGGAAGCCGGCGAACGGCACCGGCAGGCGTTGCGAGAGGGGGGCATCGACCGGGTGTTCTTCGCGTGGGCCGGTGCGCAGAAGCGCGGCGCACCGCACTATTTCCGCGTCCACACAGACCGGTACCTCATCGAGGCGGTCAACGCCGTCGGCGGCGGAAATCACCTGCACACCGTGCTGCGGGACTTCGACAACGACTTCGGACACGACCTGCTCACACTCCACGCCGGGACCGACTCGAAGTGGGGCGGCGGGCACCTGAGCAGCCGGACGGTCTCCAGCGAACAGTCCGATCCGCACCTCGAAACCTGAGTGCCGCTCGGCCCCGCACAGCGCTGAGCGGGGCCGACTCGCCTCTGACCTCGGAGTGTGAGACTCGTCAAGTTTGCCCATTTCGGTTTCCTTGTTGCCTTATCAGTGGCGACACTGGTGAAGCAGGCAATTTACGTGGACGAAACAATGAGGTGAATCGTGTTGGGGCGCTCGAAGGCAACCGTGGTGTACTCGGTGTCGGGTCGACCGTCCAACCCGTTCGCACGACCGGTCGACCGCTACGCGGCCACCCTCAGATCCGTCATCGCCGCGCTCGCGGGTATCGCGATCGTGCTCGCCGCCGTGATGGGCACGTGGCAATGGCACCAGGAGAGTGCGCGGGCCGCGGAGCAGCGCGCCACCACCACCCTCGTCAAGGCCGTCACCAGCACCGACGCCCCCATCACCATGTCGCCCCGCGGCTCGGTCCGGACCACTCCGATGGTCGGGGCGACGTGGTCCTGGACCGCCGAGTCGCGCACCCAGAGCATCGAGGTCCCCTCGGGGACGCCTGCGGGCACCGAGAAGACCATCGCCGTCGACGCGGACGGCAACTGGGCAGGCCCGAGGGTCACCACGTCCGACGTCGTCAGCGGCGCGGTCGCGGCCGTGCTCCTCACCCTCGCGGCCAGTGCGCTGCTCCTCGGCATGGTGTGGGCGATGTGCGCCCGCGCCGTCGAACGCCGCCGCCAGCAGTACTGGGACGAGAGCATCCGCCGGCTGTTCGCCACCTACAGTCGCTGATCCTTCCCTCGAAGGTCACCACCTGATTGCGCCGTCCCCACGGCTGTTTCGGTGCACTCGCTCCGGGCTATTCAGGTGATGCCGAGGAAAGGTGGAGCCATGTCCGACAGGGATGCTTCCATATTCGAGAGCGAGCGGGAGCTCGACGAGGATTCCGTCCGGAACGCTCAGCGAACCGTCGCCCACCACTCGATCGACGCCGACGATTGCCGGATGCTGCTCGCTGCGCTCGGCATCCCCCTCGTCCGCGATACCGGCAACGAGACGCTCTCCGGCTCGGCCGGCGCCGAAGCGTTGTGACCCGCTCACAGCCACATCACAGCGAACCTCCAGGGTGCCCGCACCGGGGACCGTTTCTATGGGACCCAACCCCGGAACAGACCTTGGAGGTCCCGATGGCGAACAGCCCGCGTCACCACCACGCCGAAGAAGTGCACGAGCACGATCGCGGTCTCAGCCACGACCTGAAGTCGATGTTGTCGCGTCGCCGTGCCCTGTTCGTGTTCGGCGCCGCGGGAGCGACCGCGCTCGCCGCCTGCTCCACGGCGGGCGGCGAGCGGGCGGCGAGCTCGACGACCGACACGGCAGCGACCACGGCGAGCGACGGGACGTGCGTGGCGGCGGCGCCGCAGGAAACGGCCGGACCGTATCCCGGTGACGGGTCCAACGGACCGAACGTCCTGGTCGAGTCGGGGATCGTGCGCCAGGACATCCGCAGCAGCTTCGGCGCGTACTCCGGGACGGCGGAGGGTGTCGCGACGACCATCGAACTCGACCTGCAGGACCTGACGAAGGACTGTGCGGCGGGCGCCGGAATGGCCGTCTACCTGTGGCACTGCGACCGGGACGGCGAGTACTCGCTCTACGGCAACGGCATCACCGAGCAGAACTACCTGCGCGGCGTCCAGGTGGCGGACTCCGCGGGCAAGGTGACGTTCACGTCCATCTTCCCGGCCTGCTACTCCGGGCGCTGGCCGCACATCCACTTCGAGGTGTTCGACACCCTCGAGTCGGCGGTGGCCGGGGAGGACGCCCGCCTGACGTCGCAGATCGCGGTGCCGCAGGACGCGTGCGCCACGGTCTTCGCGTACGACACCGGCTACGCGAACAGCGTCTCCAACCTGTCGAAGGTCTCCCTCGACTCGGACAACGTGTTCGGCGACGGCTGGGACGCCGAACTGGCCACCGTGACCGGCGAACCCGCCACCGGCATGACCATCTCGATCACGATCGGCGTCGCCGAGAAGTCGGCGAACACGCAGTCCGCGCCGGCCGGTCCGGGTGGGGGCGGCGGACAGCCGCCGGCGGGGGCGCCCGGCCGATAGCGGTTTGTCAGCTGACGTGCCACCCCGGAGGTCTGTCGAGTTCGTTCCATTCGCGGGTCAACCGGGCCTGCTGGCGGCGGGACGCGACCCAGTGCACGATCAGGAACAGGACGCAGTAGCCGCCGGTCGAGGTCACCCAGATCCCGCACGCGACGCTCACCGCGGTGGCGGCGTTCTGCGAACCGGTCTCCGGTGCGGCGACGAGGTCGCCGTTCGGGTCGAGCCAGACGGTGACGGTCTGGCCGGCCTTCGCGCCCGCCGCGGTGGGAACGTCGGCGGTGTGCGTCTGCCCGTTCGCCGACCACTGCACCTTCGCGTGGGATTGGTACTGGGGTGACGCGGCCAGGGATCCCTCGCCGGCGCTCCCGGCGCGGGAATCCTCCATGAGCGTCGCGGGGGTCGAGTGCTGGGTGGCGAGTTCGGCCTGGGTCTGTTGATCCAGCCGCGAGTACGTCTCGGTTCCGACGGCTGCGGCCAGTGGAATCATCAGGAGCACGAAAACCACCCCGACGAGGACCAGCGCGGATCGCAGTCGGTCGCAACCCCGCATGAGTGGGTTGCGGCTCCACGGGCCCAGACGCCACAGGCGTATCGGCGCTGCACACGTTTCGCTCATCGCGCACCTCCGGGTGGTTGCCCACCACCATTGTGCAACCGAAACGCCTGCGCGTGTAGGGCCTTCTGTCAGGTCTTCCTGCCTGGCCTCGATTCTCGCCCCGCCCGCCGAGTCAGACCTTTTGCACGAGGTCCGGCCACGGAGGACGGCGGAGCATGGCGAGGGTGGCGATCACGGCGGCCGCCAGTCCGATGAATTCGCCGAAGAGCGCTACCCGGGTGCCGTCGACGGCGGGTTCCCACGACACGGTGCCGCCGTGGACGACGAAGACTCCGACCGGTGCGGGGCCCAGGATGCCGCGAAATCTGGTCACGGTGAGGATGGTGGTTCCGTCGGTCGTCTCGTAGGGCTCGCCGTAGATCCGCGCGGCGGCGTTGGCCTGCGACTGGTTCACCACGTCCCGAAGTTTCACCGTGACTCCTCTCGCCGTCCGATCGAAGACCGGTCTCATGATGGCACCCGGGCCCGCCCCCGACGCGGCATTCCCGGATCGCGCGTCAGGCACCGACGTCGGCGAAGGCCTCGGTCAACGCCTCGATGCCCGCGCGGACCGTGGGCCGGTCGTTGTCGGCGCGGCGGAGCGCGTAGATCTCCCGCTCGAGAGTGGGACGCACCGGGACGATCGCGACGTTGTCCGGCACCCACACGCGGGCCAGGCGCGGTACGAGCGCCGCGGCGAGTCCGTGTGCGACGAATTCGAGTTGCGCCGCGAATTCGGGTGCTTCGTATCGGATGTCCGGTTCGATGCCGCGGTTGCGCAGCGTCTGGACCAGCCAGGTGTGGAACACCGCCCCCTTCTTCCACGTCGTCCACGGCATGTCCGCGATCTCGTCGAGGTCGACGTGGTCGCGGGAGGCGAGGGGATGGTCCCGGGACAACGCGACGTCGGCCGAGTCCCGGTGCACCAGGGTGTGCACGGCGTCCTCGGGGAGGTGCAGGGGCATGGTGACCCAGCTGTCGACGACGGCGAGGTCGAGTTCGCGGCGCACGATCGCCGGTATGAGTTCCTCGGTCTCGCCGGCGGAGAAGCTGACCGCGAGTTGCGGGTACCGGCTGCGCAGCGTGGCCACCGCGGTCGGCACGACGACCCTGCCTGCGGAGGAGAACGATCCGATGCGCAGTTCGCCCACCACGTCGCGGTCGAGGGAGACGACCTCGGATTCGGCCTGCGCCAGCAGTGATATCGCTTCCTGCCCGCGGCGGGCCAGGAGCCGGCCGGCGTCGGTGAGCTGAACGCCGCGGCCCGCGGGCACCAGGAGTGTGACGCCGACCTCGCGTTCGAACTTGCCGAGTTGCTGCGACACCCCGGACGGTGTGACGTGCAGGGCACGCGCTGCGGCACCGATCGAACCGTGTTCGGCGACGGCGCACAGTGCGCGCAGGCGCTCCAGACTCAACATGGTAGTGATGCTACTGCTTTCATGACACGACTATTCACTTGTTGTAATGGTTGGGGGCTCGGAGAATTCTCGGTGTGACTACTGCCCTCCGTTTGCGTCCCCGTGCCCTCGTCAGCCCCTCGTTCAGCATCGCGTCCGTGGATCCGCGACTGCTCGTTCTGGCGGGTGCGGTGGCAACTTCGCTGACCGGCAGTCTCATCAAATTGTCCGGGGTGGAACCGGCCACGTCGACGTTCTTCCGGTGTGCGCTGGCGTTGCCGATCCTCGGTGTCCTCGCCCTGCAGGAATTTCGGCGGCACGGCGGCATTCCTATCCGGGTGATCGCCGCCCAGGTGCTCGGCGGGATGATGCTCGGTGTCGACTTCGCGCTGTGGGCGCGATCGATCCAGATGATCGGTGCCGGGATCTCGACGGTCGTCGTCAACGTCCAGGTCATCGTCGTGCCACTGCTGGCATGGATCGTCTTCCGTGCGCGGGTGCCGCTCCGGTTCGTGGTGGCGGTGCCATTCCTGTTCGCGGGAGTCGCTCTCGCCGGCGGAATCCTCGGCGGCAGCGGCGAAGGCGACCAGTTGTTCCTCGGAACCCTGCTGTCGCTGGCCGCGGGCGTGGCCTACGGGATCTACATCTTCGTCATCGGCCGGGCGGGATCCGCGCACCGGGCGTCGTCGCAGGTGTTCGTGTCGACGATCGCCGCGGGCGTCGTCGGGACCGCGGTGGGATCGCTCTGGGGAACGGTGGACCTCACGCCGGGCTGGCCCGCGCTGGGTTGGTTGGCGGCGCTGTCGCTGAGCAGCCAGGTGCTCGGCTGGGTCCTCATCGGATTTGCGCTGCCGAGGCTCGCCGCCGAGGTGGGTGCCACGCTGCTGCTGCTCCAGCCGGTCCTGGCGATGCTGTTCTCCATCGTGATCGTGCACGAGCGTCCGAGCATCGGGCAGTTCGCCGGCTGCGCACTGGTCGTCGCGGCGGTGTGGATGGTCACCCGGGTGCGACCGGCGGACCGTCGTTCGGTGACCGCGCGCATCGCCGAATCACCCGCCGCACGGCCCGTGGTCAGGCGTTCCACCCCGTCCGCAGTGACGGTTCGTCGGCCGGCGGCTCGGGCGGGTGGTGTCGCTGCTTCGCGGTGTACAGCTCACGGTCGGCCCGTCGATAGAGCGCGGTGAGCGGGTCGGACTCTCCGGTGCACGACGCGACGCCGAAGCTGAACGGGGTGGGGCTCTGCCGCGCGAGTCGCGCCATCACCTCGGGCAGCTCGGCGTGGTGCTCGCCGACCATGCAGCTGACGAACTCGTCGCCGCCGACCCGGGCGAGCAGCGCGCCGCGGGGCAGGTGCGCGGCGAGGTAGTTCGCCAGTTCGACGAGAACGGCGTCCCCCGCGGCGTGGCCGTAGTGGTCGTTGGTCGACTTGAATTGGTCGACGTCGACGAGCGCCAACGTGACGGAGGCCTGCTCCGTGCCCGCGCTCTCGAGCGCGTCCCGGAACGCGAGTTCGAACCCGGCGCGGTTGAGCAGAGCGGTCAGTGCGTCGGTGCTGGCCGATTCGATCAGCGTCCGGGTCAGGGATCCGAACATCTCTGCCGCACCGACCACACAGGTGACCACCACGACGAGAACCGCGGCCTTCACGGTCGCCGTGTCGACGTCGACGGGCGCCAGTGTGAAGGCGGTGGGGGCGAGAACGACCCCGACCGCCATCAACCCGGTGAGACAACCGACGAGGAGCCTCGCCTGCAGTTTCGGGTAGAACACGACGAAATACATCGCCAGGAACGTCGCCGCGATCGCGCAGACCAATTGGGCGACGGCAAGGATGAGACCCGACATCACGATCGGTGTGGCGAACAGTGCCGCCGCGGTGCTGACCTGGTAGGCCCGCCGTCCCGGTCTGCGCCCGCCCCGGTGCAGCACCACGAGTGCGATCACTCCGAGGAGGATGCCTGCCGTGCGCGCGGCGACGGTCTCCGGCCGGATCGGCAACCCGACCATCGGAGGCAGGACGAACCCGGCCAGGTGCAGCGCCGTCGTGATCCACAGGTAGCGGCGCAGGATGCGCGGCCGATAGTCCTGAAGGACCGTGTCGACGGACGAAGCAGCGAGGGGCCTCACCCTCACAATTATCCAGGACCGGTCCCGAGAAAGGCGGGTCCTTCGGTCACCGCGCCTCCCGGGAAACGTGTCAGCGGGTCGTGGCCGTTGGGATCGGCGCGGCGGCGTCGTGCCACGGCGGTGTCCGGATTCCGGCGCCCTCGTACATCGGGAGTCGAATGTCGCTGCCGTACCGGGCGATCTGGTTCCAGGGGCGGTTGAGTCCGAACGTGCCGTAGGTGCGGACCCGGGTCACGGCGTCGAGGTCGAGGGTGTCGACGAGGATCTCCTCGCCCGAGCCTGCCTGCTGGCGGATGATGCCCTCGGGGTCGACCACCACGCTCGCACCGACGCCGGCCGGGTCGGCGCCGTTGACGTTGACGACGTAGACCTGGTTGGTCCAGGCGTTGGCCCGAGAACAGACGAGTTCCATCTCGCGGTCGCGGGTGGTGGTGAGGGTGGGTTGGATGATCACTTCGGCGCCGAGCCACGCGAGTTGGCGTGCGGTCTCGGGGAAGGAGCCGTCGTAGCAGATCGCCAGCCCGATCCGGCCGGTGCCGGGGATGTCGAAGACGACGAATTCGCTGCCGGGTGCGGTGTGCTCGTAGGGCTGCCAGGGGAAGACCTTGCGGTAGCGGGCCACGACCTCACCGAGCGGCGACACGGCGACGGCCGTGTTGTAGATCCTGTTGTCGTCGCGTTCGTAGAGGCTTCCCGGCACCAGCCACAGGCCGGTCTCCGCGGCGAGCGCGCAGATCCGGTCGAGGTGGGGGCCGTCGAGCGGCAGGGCCACCCGGTCCATCCAGTCGGAGCGGGACTCGAGGAGGGGCGCCTCGGCGGCCAGCAGGAGTTCGGGGACCACGACGAGTTCGACATGCGGGAAGGTGTCGCGCACGGCGCGGATCTGGTCGGCGAACCGCTGCCAGGTGGCGTCCACGTCGAACGCGATCGGGGCGGTCTGGATGGCGGCGATGGTCAGTGTGCGCATGGTTCAGTCCTCTGTGACGGTCAGTCGGGTGACGGCGGTGCGGCCGTCTCGGAAGAAGCGGTGGAAGCGGGTGCGGACGAGCACCATCACGACGGCGCCGACGGCGATCGAACCGACACCGAGCAGGAACACCCCACCGATGCCGTGGAACGAGGTCGCCCCGTAGTCGGGGGCGAGCATGTCGTGGGCGCTGCGCGCGAAGGCGGCGAGCATGATCGCCGCGCCCAGCGCGGGCAGGATGCCCCGGAGGAACAGGTCGCGCGGGGAGTCGTTCAGGCGGTGCCGGAAGTGCCAGACGCAGGCGAGGCCGGTGACGCCGTAGTAGAACGCGATGAGCAGGCCGATCGACAGGATGGCGTCGCCGAGGAAGTTGCCCGAGACGAGCGTGAGGGCGGTGAGCAGGACCGCGGCGGACGCCCCGAAGAACACGGTGCCGAACGCGGGGGTGCGGTAGGTGGGGTGAATGCGGGTGAAGGCGCGGGGCAGTGCGCCGTGCGCGCCCATGGACAGGGTGGCGCGTGAACTCCCGATGACACAGGTGAGCAGCGCCGAGATCGCCGACACGCAGATGGCGAGTTCGACCACCTTCGACAGGCCCGCGCCGAGTACCGGTGGCCCGAGCGTGGCGAGGACGTCGCCCGCGTTGTCCGGATTGCCCAGGCCCAGACCGTCGGTGCCGATGCCGGCGAAGCTGATCGCGGCGAATCCGGTGAAGAGGTACGTGCCCAGGAGGACGAGGGTGGAGATCACCGCGGCCTGACCCGGGATGCGGTCGCTGTCGCGGGTTTCCTCGTTGACGGTGATCAGGGCGTCCCACCCCCAGTAGATGAACAGGCACAGCAGTACCGCCTCGGCGAAGGGGCCGAAGCCGCCGAACGCGAACGGGTTGAGCCAGGACAGGCTCGGTGCGGACGCACCGTCACGGGCGAACGCGGCGGCGCCGAAGCCGAACAGGGCGACCAGTTGCAGCCCCAGCAGCACGTACTGCACGGACGCGGCGAGGTGCAGACCGCGGTAGGCGATCGTGGTGACCGCGGCGACGAGCAGGACGGCCGTGACGATCACCGCGACATCGTTGGACGCCAGCGAGTCCAGGCCGAGCAGCGTCAGGAGGTACCCGGCTCCGACCCGGGCGAGTGCCGTCATCGCGATGAGCGTGGCGATCTGCACCACCCAACCGCCGGAGAGCCATCCCGTGTGTGGACCGAACGCGCGGGTGGTCCAGACGAACGTGGTGCCGCAGTCCGGCATTTCCCGGTTCAACTCGCGAAAAGCGAACGCGGTCAGAAGGATCGGCACGAACCCGAGAAGCAGGGCGGCGGGGGCGAGGTTGCCGACGACCATCGTCACGAAACCGAGGGTGACGGCGATGCTGTAGGCCGGCGCGACCGACGACAGGCCGAGCGCGACGGCGGCGAGCAGGCCGACGGATCCGCCCTGCAGGCCCTTCCCGGTGGGTGCCTGCGGTGGGTCGAGGCTTGTCTCGGCGTCGGTGGGGTTGGTCGGCACGGTGACTCCTGAGGTCGGATGGATTCTTTAAACAAAAATTTAAGAACAGTGTGACCTACCTGTCAACAGCTGGGCAGGTACTGTCTAAATTTCTGTATAAGAACCGGCGAAAGTGGGGCGAAGGCAGTGGCACGGAAGAAGGACCAGGGGGCACGCCGGGCCGAACTCGGCGAGGCCGTCCAGCGGGCGGTGCTCGCGCGCGGACTGGAGGGGGTGCGTCTGCGCGACATCGCGGAGCAGGCCGGGGTCACGCCCGCGGCGGTGCTCTACTACGGCGACCTCGATGCGCTGATCTACGAGACGTACCAGCGGGCCATCGAGCGCTTCAGTCAGGAGCGCGAGCGTGTCGCCGAACAGTTTCCCGACGCGCGTGACCGTCTCCGCGCCTGCATCGACCACGGCGTCGCCAGTGGGCCGGACGACGAACTGGTCCGGCTGCTGTTCGAGTGCTGGCCGCGATCGCTGCGCGATGCCAAGGCCGCGGCCCTGGACAGTTCCTTGACCGAGCGCCAAATTGCCGTCTACTACGGCATTCTCGTGATCGGGCAGACGCAGGGACACTTCGTGCTCACCGACCCCCCGCGGATGCTTGCCGCCAATTTCGTGGCGATGGAGGACGGCTACCAGATGGAGGTGCTGGCCGGGCGGCGCAGCCGCGCCGAAGTGATCGCCAGCCTTCACTCCTACGCGCGCGCGGCGACGGGTCACGATCTGGGCTAGGCGGAGTACGGGATACTCGGAGTAACGGATAGGTTGGACGCCCGTCACCGCCCGGCGCCGAGTACCGACAAGGAGTCTCCCATCAAGATCCTGCAGCACGTCTCGAGCGAGATCCGAGAGTGGGAACAGGCCGTCACGACGGTCGTGCTCCGGATACGCCAGGTCGGGGTACTGATCGACCGCCTGGGTCCCGCCCTCGACGACCTGTCCGAACTACTCGACGCCGCGAAGCAGATCGCGGAGACCGCGGAAGGGCTCGCCGTCAGCGCGAAGGGCATCGATCAGAGCGCCGAGATCATTGCCCGCGACGCGGAGAAGATCGCGCACGCCTTGCCCGCGGTGGAACGGCTGGGACGGCTCGCGGACCGTCTACCCGGGGGAGGGAGACGGTCCGCGGCCGGCCGGTGACGAACTTCGGTCGTTTACTGGGTGAGATCGAGCGCGGTGGGGTGCTGCTCGCCGGATTCCGGATCGAGGTCGTCGGCGACCCCGGCGATCGGCATCACGGCGAGGGCCTGGTCGAACGCGTCGACGAGCCATTCCCCGGTCACCTCCACCAACTGCACGTCCTCGGCGTCGGGGTGCCGCTGGAAGAACCGCACGACCCACGGGTTCTGTGCGTCCGGATCGGAACTGAGATCACCCGGCGCGTTGGTGGCGAGCAAATGGATGCCGCGTTCGAAATCGACCCGGACCGCGTAACCGGCGCCGGTGTTGACCACGGTCGCCGGGCGATGTGCAGCCAGGGCCAGCGTCGTGAGGGCGTCGGCATAACGGGTGGTGTGCTCCACGGTGAGTGGCATGAGCGATCACCTTTCGACTGTTGTGACCGTCGCGCCGCCCGCGGTCTTCGTCATGCAGGCACCCCGCAGATCAATGGGCCGGAAGTACGGACTTCCGGCAGATCACGAGAAGATCGAAATGGAAGGGGCGTCCTCGCGAACTGTGCGCGATCGCTACGCCAGAACGGAGTGCGGACACGTCGGACGTCCCGCGAACTCGGTAGCTGTGTACTCAACTTCGACCAACCGTACGGTGCGGGGCCCGGATGCGCGACACGGGGTCACCCGCGGGTGGTCTTCTACCCGAGATCGCTCGCGAGGACGCGGCTCTGTTTGAGGGTTTCCAGGATCAGCGAGCTTTCCAGCCGGTCGACGTGCTCGAGCCACTCGGCTTCGAGCATCAACTCGCGCAGGGCTTCCTTCGACGGCAGTCGGAAGTCCGCGACGATCTGGTGATCGCCCATGATGATCGCCGCGTACCGGAGGAACGGCTGACCGGCGAGCGCCTCGGCGACCGCCGACACCCGCGACGGTTTGGTCCGGATCCACAGCAGCGCGGCGACGGGCAGGCCGATCAGCGCCGGGTCGAACACCGCGCGGAACGTGAGCAGCCCGGACTGCCGCATCTTGTCGAGGCGTCGTTTGACGGTCTGTTCGGAGATGCCCACGAGCCGGGACAGTTCCTCGAAACTCGCCCGGCCGTTCTCGACGACCAACCGCACCAGTGCCTTGTCCTCCCGATCGAGGGCGACGGGGTCGGTGAATTGCGGCCAGCGGGTCTTCGGGATCCGGCGGATCTGGGCGGTCTGTGTTTCGGTCAGGATCCCCGGTTCCCAGTCGTGAAGCGTACGTATGTATTCGAGCACCGGCGAGATGTCCATCTGCAGAAAACCGGACGGCGTCGCCATTTCCTGCAGGAAGAGGCGGGACTGCCGGCGGCGCGGAGCCCAGATGTCGGCGTAGCAGTGCTGAGGTCCGGACAGCACGTAGACCGTCACGCTTTCCGGTCGGTGGGCCAGCGCGACGGCGGCCATGAGCGTGCTGTCCGGCCGGCACCGGCCGTGGACGATGAACGGATCGGAGTCGGCGGTGCGATGCGGGTCCGCCATCCCGCGGACCTCCACCATCCCCGTCTCCAGCAGCCGCGCTCCCCGGCGCGCGACCGTGCGCTCGGCCTCGCCGAGGGCGGCCGCGATCGTCGACCACGTCGCGCGGCCGTCGACGGTCAGCGCGGCGATGATCTTGCGGTCCAGGGGATCGGCTGTGTGTTCCGGCATGATCGGCCAATCCTACGGCTGAATCCTCCATACTGCTGGTTTTCATTGCTTGAATCCGACGCCAGGGTGACGCTTGGGGCCGAAACTGACGTTCGTCCCATGAGGAGCCCCGATGTCCGATCTGATCCAGAAGCCCGCACGCGAGGTCGTCCGGTTGCTGCGCGAAGGAACCGAGACGCCGACGAGCGTGCTCGAGGCCCTCCGCAGGCACGTTGCCGAGGCGGACCGGCAGGTCAATGCCCTCCCGATCCAGTTCTTCGATGCCGCCGCCGAACGCGCGGCGCGGCTGGAGGCCGAGATTCCGGATCCGGCCGGGCGCGGCCTGCTCGCCGGACTCCCGGTCGCGGTGAAGGACTACAACGACGTGGCGGGGCAGCGCACGACGCACGGCTCACCCCTGTTCGCCGACCACGTCGCCACCCGGTCCGACGCGATGGTGAGCGTCCTCGAGAACAACGGCGGCATCCCGTACGCCAAGTCCAACGTGCCCGAGTTCGCCGGCGGTCACACGTACAACACGCTGTTCGGGCCCAGCCGCAACCCGTGGAACCTCGACCGTTCGGTGGGCGGTTCCTCCGGTGGTTCGGCGGCCGCGCTCGCCTCCGGTAGCGCCTGGCTGGCGACCGGCAACGACCTGGGCGGCAGCCTCCGCACCCCGTCCGGATACAACGCGACCGTCGGTCTGCGCCCGACTCCCGGGCGGATCCCGCGTCGCAGGCCCGCCATCCCGTTCGACCCGCTGTGGGTGGAGGGGCCGATGGCACGCAACGTCGGTGACGCCGCCCTGATGCTGGATGCGATGGTCGGGCACGACCTGCACGACCCGTTGACGAAACCGGAACGGCCGCGGTCGTTCCTGGAACGCCTGACGACCTTCGACCCGCCCGCCCGCGTCGGATTCAGCCCGGACCTCGGGTGCCTCCCGGTGGAGCCGGCGATGCGCCGCGTCTGCGGTGACGCGATGAAACATTTCGACGCACTGGGTGCCGACGTCGTGACGGACTGCCCGGACTTCGCCGGCGCCTACGACGCCTTCCAGGCGCTGCGCAGCCATCTGGTGGCGGCCGTGCACGGCGGACTTCTCGCCGAGCATCGCGGCGCGATCAAGCCCGACATCGTCTGGAACATCGAGCGTGGACTCACCCAGTCCACGGAGACGCTGCTGTCGGCGGAACGCGTTCGCGGACAACTATTCCACGAGATCGCGGACTACTTCGAGACCCACGATCTGCTGGTGATCCCGTCGGCGCCGCTCGATCCCTTCCCCGCGGAGTGGACGTATCCCGAACGCATCGACGGCGTGGAATCGCGGACGTACATCGACTGGATCGCGATCACGTTCTGCGTGAGTCTCACCGGGTGCCCGGTCGTCGCACTCCCGTGCGGATTCTCCGACGCGGGATTGCCGGTGGGACTGCAGCTGGTCGGCGCGCCGGGGCAGGAGGCCCGGCTGCTCGCGCACGCGCAGATGTTCGAGTCCTCGGTGGGAGTCGCGGCGAGTCTTCCCATCGTGCCGCGCCGGCCGGAGGTGGCGACATCATGAGCAGCACAGTAGAATCCGAGCTTCGCGACGAGGAACGGCAGGACGCCCGTGAGGGCTTCCTGGCCCGGGTCGCGCTGCGGTTCGCGTCGGTCATCGAGCGGTGGTTCCCGGACGCGTTCATCTTCGCGCTGCTCGCGGTGGCGTTGGTGGCCGGCGCCGCGCTGGCCATCGGGGCGTCGCCGGCGACGGTGGCGACGAACTTCTCGACCGGTTTCTGGGATCTGATCCCGTTCACGATGCAGATGGCGATGGTCGTGGTCACCGGCTACATCGTGGCGTCGTCGCCGCCCGCCGAACGTCTCATCACGCGGCTCGCGGCGATACCGCGCACCGCCCGCGGCGGCGTCACGTTCATCGCCGTGATCAGCCTCGTGACGTCGATGGTGAACTGGGGTTTCGGACTGGTCTTCGCCGGGTTGCTGGCGCGGGCGATGGCGCGCCGCACCGAACTCGGCCTCGACTACCGGGCCGCGGGCGCGGCCGCCTATCTGGGAATCGGCGGAATCTGGGCGCTCGGGCTGAGCTCCTCGGCGGCGCAGCTGCAGGCGAATCCGAAGAGCCTCACCCCGGAGCTGCTCGCGATCACGGGTGTCATCCCGTTCCGGGACACGATCTTCCTGTGGCAGTCGCTGTTCCTCGCGGCGGTGATCTTCGTGGTCAGCATCGTGATCGCGTATCTGTCCGCGCCGCACAAGGCGAACTCGGTGACGGCGGAGGATCTGGGGGTGGACGTCCACGACGCGCCGCCGCCGCTGCCGAAGCGGGAGCGTCCCGGCGACTGGCTCGAGTACAGCCCGGTGCTTCCCCTGATCGTCGGTGCGCTCGTCTTCGGCTGGCTGCTGCGGGAATTCGCGTCGAACGATCCGATTCTCGTGATCTCCAACCTGAGCACGTACAACCTGCTGTTCCTGACGTTGGGCATGCTGCTGCACTGGCGTCCGCGGCGCTTCCTGCTCGCGGTGAAGAACGCGGTGCCCGCGTGCGCGAGCATCCTCGTGCAGTTCCCGTTCTACGCCGGGATCGCCGCCATCATGACCCGGGCCCAGGACGCCGACGGCAACACGGTGGCGCACTACATTTCCCAGGGCTTCGTCAGCGTCGCCTCGCACGGCACGTTCGGATTGGTCATCGGTATCTACTCGGCGGTGCTCGGGTTGTTCATTCCGTCGGGCGGCGGCAAATGGATCATCGAGGCCCCGTACGTGATGCAGGCGTCCAACGACCTTCAGGCGCATCTCGGGTGGACGGTCCAGATCTACAACGCCGCGGAGGCGCTGCCCAATCTCGTCAACCCGTTCTGGATGCTGCCGCTCCTCGGCATCCTGGGCCTGCGCGCCCGGCACCTCGTCGGGTTCACCGCGGTGCAGCTCGTCTTCCACCTGCCCATCGTGCTCGGACTGCTGTGGTTCCTCGGCAACACGCTCACCTACACCCCGCCCGTGCAACCCTGAGCGGCGCTACAGGTCGTGGTCGCGTTCGAGGAGGGCGTCGAGCCACAGCAATGCTTCGACGAGGGCCTGCACCCGTGCGAGTTCGGTGTCGGCGGGCACGGGCGGCGGGGGATCGGATCCCGCCCGGTGCCTGCCCTGCAGGTGAGTCACGACGGCGCTGAACAGCCATTCGGCGGGCGCGGGCAGCTCGTCGTCCAGCTCGGGTGCGTCGTGCACGACGGGGACGACGCTGATGAAGCTGTCGACGGCGTCGGTGACACTGGCGGTCGGGTCCGCGACGAGGTCGGCGATGGTGGCGACCATCCACGTCACGACCGCGGTGAACGCCGCGCCGTCGCTCCCGGCGCCGCAGGTGATCCGCGAGATCTCGCGGGCGAGCGCGTGGAAGTCGCGGTCGCCGACCAAGGTCAGGAGGCGACCGCCCAGTTGTGCGCCGTCCGCGCGATCGGGCCCATCGATCATGGCTGTCCCACGGCAGGTATTCGGCGCCGCCGCGGTTACGGATGGGGAGGCGCGCGTTGCTCCCGTTCTCACCATATGGCAGAGAGGGGGGCTTGCGGCAAGGCCCCTGACGTGCCGCACAATCTTCCGACCAACTACAACGGATGGAGGTCGTCGTGACGAGCACGCCGAAACCTTTCGAAGTGCACGAGTCGGGTGCGCTCCTTCACGGCACCAAGGCCGACCTCTCGGTGGGTGATCTGCTGCTGCCCGGTCGCCGGTCGAACTATGGCGGAGGGCGGCTCGCGAACCACGTGTACATGACGCACACATTGGATGCCGCAGTGTGGGGAGCCGAGCTGGCTGTGGGCGATGGCCGGTGTCGCATCTACATCGTGGAGCCGGAAGGCACACTGGAGGACGACCCGAATGTGACGGACAAGAAGTATCCCGGGAATCCGACTCGCTCCTACCGCACCCGGGAGCCTGTGCGAATAGTCGGCGAGATCACGGACTGGGTAGGGCACTCACCTGAACAGCTTCAATCCATGCGGGACGGTTTGGCTGACCTCGAGCGTCGGGGTCTTGCCGTCATCTACGACTAGCTCCTTCTCACGCGGAACGTCGACGGGTTCGTCCGCGCCGCAATTCAATTCGGCACCGTGTTCGAAATCGAGTATTGACTCGAATGTTTGTTCGAACTAGAATCGGTGCATGGGGATCGGGGAGGATATCCAGGGGGCGTTGTCGGACGATATTCTGACAACTGCGGTCGGTGATGGGTGGCGTCTGGCCGAGGTCGAACTGCTCGACTCGGTTGTTCGTATTTCGGACGAGATTCAGAAACTCGAGGCGCTGCGCGTCAAACTCGTCGGTGCCGTCGACCATCGCTGCACGGTCGATGTGCTGGGATTTCCGAATGTCAAGATGTGGCTGGCGTCCAAGACGCTGCTCGAGGTGGGTGCGGCGGGGCGAGTCGTGATGCTGGGCAGAGGTTTGCGACGCCAGTCGGAGATCGCGGACGAGTTCTATGGCACCTACATCTCGGCGGAGCACGCGGCGCTCATCATGAAGTTCTGCGAGAGGCCGCCGAAAGGTATGCCGCGCGAGGCGCTCGATGATTGCCGAAATGCGTTGCTGTTCGCGGCATCCGGTCCCACTGCTAACACGGACGCGGTGCGCGCCGTCATCGCCAGGCTGGAACGTATCTTCGAATCCGACGATCCGCCGCCCAGTGAAGACACCGAACTCAACGAGTTCCATGCCTGCAAGACGCTCAACGGACGCATGGCAGTCAAAGGTGACCTCGACGCAGTCACCGGCGAAATGCTGCTCTCGGCATTGTCCGGTCTGTCCAAGCCGCGGCCGGCGCAGGACGGAACCAAAGACACCCGTACCCCGGGGCAGCGGCGGGCCAACGGGTTCACCGAACTGCTGCGCCGCTATCTCAACTCTGAAATTGCCGGTGAAGAGGGCGGCGAGCGGCCGCACATCTCGCTGCATGTCAACGTCAAGGACCTGGCCGACCATGCCGACCATGCCGACCGCACCGACTGCGGTGCGCGAGGAGCGCAGGGGCCTCGGCGACGGAGGAGTCTCTGTTCGCAGTCGACGGAGTGGCGTGGACGGAGTGGATGGGACCGCTGAGCATCAAGATGGCCCGCCTCGTGAGTTGTGATTCGATCTACACGCCGATCGTGCTCGACGGCAATGGCGCACCACTCGACCTCGGAGATACCACCCGAACCGTCACCAAGCGGCAGCGGAAAGCGTTGGTGGCCAGAGATCGAGGTTGCGCCTTCCCTGGGTGCGGTGCGCCGCCGTCATGGTGCGAAGGCCACCACATCGTCCATTGGTCCGAAGGTGGGCTGTCCGACATGGGTAACCTCGTGCTGCTCTGTGGATTTCATCACCGGCTGCTCCATCGCAGTGACTGGGAAATCGAGATGGGGGCCGATCGGCACCCCACGTTCATCCCGCCGCGGCAAGTCGACTGGGAGCGGAAGCCGATCCCAGCCCACAACCGGGCCGGGCCGCGGGCTTCCTGACCACGGAACACAACACACCACGCCGACTCGGCGACAGGACAGTCCCTGTCGCCGCGCCGGCATGCCATCGTCTGGTCACTCATCAGATTCCGAAAGACCGCAGACAGGCATGGCTTCCGACTCGATTGTGCCGTCTTCGCCTGTCTCGGGACGGACGGTGACGAGGTCTCGACCACCACCTACCCCGCGGGTGGATCGACCGCCTCCACCCGCGTGGACAGCCCTACCACCACCGGTCCACGCGCGTCACCGATTGTCCGCATGGGTGGAATTGTCCTGCCTCGTCGCCGCTGCGCCTGATTCCGTCGACAGATCTCGCCAGCCGACGAGCACGTGGTGCACGGCTTCGGCACCGTGCAGCGGGTCGGGCGGTGCGGGCAGGTCGGCGGGGTAGACGAGAAACGGGGTGCTCTGCGGTCCGCCCATGCCGCCGTGTGAGCCGACCTGCTCCTCGAACGCCGCGACTTCGTCGGTGTCGGGCCAGTACGCGCCGCCGACCATGATGTCGGCGACGTTGTCGAAGGTATCGGTGCGCCGCACTTTCGCCAGCGCGTCTGGGCCCATCAGTGCGAGGGGGTTCCGGCCGGTGACCTCGCCGGTTGTCACGTCGACCTGCCCGTGCGGCCCGAGCACCACGGACCCGCCGGGGGCGGCGACGAGCAGGAAAGCGATCCCGGGATGCTCGCGCAGCCCGGTGAGCAGTCCGGGGTGTGCGGCCTCGATGGCGTCGACGTCGGCGCGTCCGGGCAACTGGGGGAAGTAGACCAGGCCGAGGTTGCCGGAGCCGAGCACGATCGGCTCGCCTGCGGCGGTGTGTGTCTCCTCGGTGGCGGTCGGTGAGTGCACGCTGGCTGCGGCGTAGCCGAGCCCCTCCGCCCCGGGTTGTGCGGACACGTCGGATTCGCGCCCGTACCAGTGACGCTTCACCGCAGTCGGCTCGCGTCGCGCGGCGAGCCGGACGACCAACTGTCCTAACGTTTCCCCGTAGCGTTGCAGGAAAGTCGAGCCCTGGCTCTGCCCGTGGTCGGACAGCACGACGACGCGGTAGTCGCGATCGGACTGATTCACCACGGCGAGCAGCATCTCGATGACGTCGTCGAGTTTGGTCAGCACCGCGAGCGTTTCGGGCCGGGAGATGCCGGAGTGGTGAGACACCTCGTCGTAGCCGATCAGATCGACATAGACGATGCTGCGCCCCTTGATCAGGTCGCCGACCACCGAGGCGGCGGACACGTCGGTGGCGAGCACGGTCGCGAACGCCCGCACGAAGGGATACACCCCGCCCCGCGGCACCCGCGGCCGGACGTCCTTACGCTTCTGCCGCAGTGACTGGCGTAGTTCCCGTTGCAGTTCCGCGACCATCCGGATGAACGTGCGCAGCGCGCTCGCCGGGTCGGCGAAATAGGCGCTGTAGCCGGCACCGCCGCCGAGGCGGGCACCACGCATACGGCTGACGACGAGCACATTGTCGTGTGCGCCGCCGGTGAACAGGTTCCCGCGGCTCGCACCGTCGTGCGCCAGCAGACCGGGGATGTCGGATCGTTCGAGTTCGCGCTGCTCGTTGTCGGCGGGGTTGCTGAACACCGAGATGTGCCCGGTTGTCTTGTCGTACCAGCGGAACGCAGGCACGTTGTGGTTGGACCCGTGCAGCACACCCAACTGGGTCGCACCTGTCTGACTGCTCCAGTCGGTATGCCACGGCACCAGCCGGTGGGTGTCGCGTACCAGCTTCGCCAGCCCGGGCGTGACACCGTCGGCGATCGCGCGACGCAGCACGTCGTAACCGAGGCCGTCGATCTGGATGCACAACATCCCCGGGGACGCGTCCACGAGCGCCGCGTTGCGACGCAACCGGAACCGCTGCCGTCGCACCTGCATCAGGCGGTACGCGGTGTCGGAGCGGGACGCGATGGCGCCCGAGACGACAGAGGTGAACAGCGAGAGCAGCGCCGCGAGGACGAACGCGTCGCTCACCTGGTCCACCGATGCGACCGGCACCAGGTACAGCGTCAACATCATGATCGCGCCGCCGGCGAAGAACACCCCGACGAACAGCAGCACGGGGCCGATCCACGACATGCACCGCATCATCACCGGCCACAGCGACGTGCTGAGCAGTCCGAACACCAACGCGAGCGCCAGCGCGGCCGGGAGCGTCGGCAGTGGAGTGAAACTCGACGGGTCCAGGGTGATGCCGCCGAGGATGCGGTCGAGCACGATGAGCGCGAGCGCCGACGACCCCCAGAGCACGATGAACTCTACGAGCACCCGCACCACGCCGCCCACAGAGCGCATCGCACACCCTTTCCTCGTCTGGAATCGTAAGGGTGGTGAGCGCGACTCCGTGTTCGAATGCCACCGCATTCGGTGTGCGCTGGCTCGGACATGCCAGCGCGCTGTTCGCCGATTGCGGGACTGTCGTCCTCACCGATCCGGTGCTGACCGACCGCATCGCACACCTGCGCCGCCGCCGCGGACCCTCGCCGATCGGGCCGCATGTGCGCAACCCGGACGCCGTCCTGCTCTCTCACCTGCATGCCGACCATCCACTTCGGCACGCAGTGGCCGATCGGCCTCGACGCCGTGCGTCCCCGGTTGTTCTTCGGTCCGGGTGCCGAGTTCGTCCATCACGCCGAGCGGGCGGGGGTCGCCGCAGTAGAGCTGCATCCGGGCGGCGATCTCGGCTAGCTGCCGAACGGGATGCACAGTGATCCTGTGCAGTGCGACGCCGCGGCAGCGACGGAGAACGGCTGGTCGAGTCCGGCAGCCAGCACGGTGGGGGTTCCCCCGGTGGCGGGCAGGGAGACCACGGAGCCGTTATTCGAGCCTGCATCGCCCGCGGCCGCGACGTACACCGTGCCCGCCGAGACGGTGAGACCGAACGGGCGGACGAGCCCGGTCGTCAGGACGGTCGGGGTGCCGCCGGTGGCCGGCAGGGAGACCACGGATCCGTCACCGGCGACCGCGACGTGGAGGGTGCCGCCGGCGACGTCGATTCCCGCCGGGAGATTCAGGCCGGCGGCCAGCACGGTGGGGGTGCCGCCGGTGACGGGCACGGTGATGACGGAACCGGTGCCGGGCGTCCCCGCGCCGGCGACGGTGACGTAGAGGGTGCTCCCGGAGACGGCGACCCCGACCGGTTGCTGGAGACCGGTGACCACCGGGCTGGGGGTGCCACCGCCTGCGGGCAGCGCGACGACGTTGCCGGAATCGAACTCGGTGACGTAGAGCGTCCCGCCGGACACCGCCACGTCGAACGCGTTACCGAGGCCGGTGGCGAGGGTGGTGGGGCTACCGCCCGCGGCGGGCACCGACACGACCGAGGCGCCGGCGGTGACGAACAGCGTGTCACCCGACACCGCTATCCCGCCCGGTCCGGCGATCCCGGTGGCCACGGTGCTCGGGGTGCCGCCGGTGGCGGGCAGGGACAGCACGGAACCGGTGCCGTTCTCGGTCACGTAGAGCGTGTTCGCGGCCGGCATCGCCGAAGTGGCGGGTGCAGCGGCCACCGCGGTGGCGAGGATCAGCGCGCCGGTGGCGACGGCCGCCCGCAGGCCGAGTCGGGTGAACGGTGATCGGCGCATCGGCAGTCCTCTCGTGGCCCGTGCCCGGAAGAATACCGCCGCCGCAGCACGATCCACCGCGATTCGGCGGCTCAGACCTCCGCGGCGACCGGCGGCTTGACCCCGACGACCGGGCACTGCGCCTCGAGGAGCACGCGCTGGGCGACGCTGCCCATGAGGAGTTTGCCGACGGGGGAGCGGCGCCGCATGCCGAGGACGAGGAGTTCGGCGGCGGAGTCGTAGGACGCGTCGATGAGGTTGTCGGCGTGGGAGCGGCCGGGTTCGTTCCGCGCGATGCGGTAGTCGACGCCGGCCGCGTCCGCTTCCTCCCTGGCGGAGTGCAGTTCGGCCTCGAACCCGGCTGCCGAGGCGCTGTCGCCGTCGGCGATCACCACGAGATCCGTTGCGCGCATGCGGGCTTCGGTGAACCCGAAGGCGAGGGCGCCACGACCTTCGACGGTCGGGACGTAACTGAGAATGACGCTCATCGTGACCTCGGCTCGAGAACGGGGGTGGTCAGGGTGCCCTGGGCGAGGTACTCGTCGAGGTTCTGCAGGGTCAGAGCCTCCATCGC
This sequence comes from Rhodococcus sp. T2V, assembly GCF_029269925.1. Classification (NCBI taxonomy): domain Bacteria; kingdom Bacillati; phylum Actinomycetota; class Actinomycetes; order Mycobacteriales; family Nocardiaceae; genus Rhodococcus; species Rhodococcus sp. T2V. The sequence continues at coordinate 10,449 of NZ_JARJBD010000041.1, read as the reverse complement.
GGCGCGGGTCTCGGTGGTGCCGCTGCCGACGTGGGGGAGGAGGACGACGGTGTCGAGCGCGAGGAGCGCCTCGGGAACGTGGGGCTCCCGGGTGAACACGTCCAGTCCGGCGCCGGCGAGCTTGCGTTCGGTGAGCAGTTCGACGAGTGCCTCCTCGTCGACGACGCTTCCGCGTGCCACGTTGATCAGATAGCCGTCGGGCCCGAGTGCTTCGAGAACCTCTCGGTCCACGAGCTTCTGGGTTCCCTTGCCGCCTGCCGCGGCGACGATCAGCACGTCGACCCCGGCGGCGAGGGCGGCGGCCGAGCCGACGTACGTGAACGGCGAATCGGGGACCTCCCGCCGATTGTGGTACGAGATCGTGCAGCCGAAGCCGGTGAGGCGGGCGGCGATGGCGGAGCCGATGCGGCCGAGGCCGACGATGCCGACCCGCGTGCCGCTGACCCTCCGGGTGAGGGGGTAGTTGCCCTCGGCGGACCAGCGGCCTGCGCGCACGAAGCGGTCCGAGGCGGAGAATCCGCGGAGCGTGTCGATGAGCAGTCCGACGGCGGTGTCGGCGACGCAGTCGGTGAGGACGTCGGGGGTGTTGCTGACGCCGATTCCGAGTTCTTCGGCGCGCTCGACATCCGTTGTGTCGTAACCGACTCCGAAGTGCACGATGGCGCCGAGGTTCGGCAGCTGGGTCATCAGGGCGGCGTCGACTCCGGTGCGTCCGGACGTCACGACGGCGGTGACGGTTTCGCCGTGCTCGGCGAGGAAGCTGCTCCGGTCTTCTCCGAGGGGGAGGGTGAGGGCGTCGTACTTCTCGGAGAGCGTTGCGGTGAGCGACGGCTTCAGCGGCCCGACCTGCAGAACCCGCCCTCCTGAAACGGTCTGTGCGGCAGCTTCTTTCACGGACGCCTCTGCGGTCACCATCGTGCCTCCTGACGAGTGGCGACGCGGCTGTCCGCGCCGCCGGTTACCCGTACGTTAAGCCGCCCTCGGAATACCTGTCCAACACGTAAATAACATGGATCGATACTGAAACGGCATCGGTCGGCGGCGCGCTGACGTGCGCAGATCCCGAATCGTCCTGTATGCGCCGGTCAGGGGCCCGCCGGGGTGATCGCAGTCTCCTCGATATTGCGCCTGTGACGGCCCTCACGAGCCGTTTTGCGCCTTCACCCCCTGTTGACGGCTCCTCCGGGCCGCTCATAGCGTGTGTCTACCGTCACAGGCGGGCCCTCTTCACTCGCGTCGAGTACGCGACACATCCCTACGGAGGACACCATGAGCCCTGCACGTTCGCTGCAGCAGGGAACCCGTTACCGCGTCGTCGCCGTGGCCACCGCCGCGCTGACGGTGCCGGCTCTGGCCGCAGGTTGCTCGGTCGCCAATTCGAGCCACAGCGACGCCGCCAGCCCCGACACGTTGCGGATCGTGCTCCCGCAGGAGCCGCCCACGCTCGAGCCCTGCGACGCGTCACTCACCTCGACCGGAGTCGTCGTCCGCTCCAACATCACCGAGCCGCTGGTGGAACGCAACGCCGACACCGGCGACCTGGAACCGAAGCTCGCCGACTCGTGGGAGCGGACCTCGGACACCGTCTGGACGTTCCGGATCCGTCCCGGTGTCACGTTCAGCGACGGCAGCGCGTTCGACGCCGAGGACGCCGCGTTCTCGATCGACCGCACCGTCAACTCGACCATCGGCTGCGACGTCGACGGGTACGTCTTCGGCGACGACGCGCTCGTCGTGAACGCGATCGACCCGTCGACCGTGACGGTCCAGACGCCCACCGCAGACCCGATCCTGCCGCTGCGGATCTCGTTCGTGGAGATGGTGCCGTCCACCACCGACACCAAGGACAAGGTGCGCGATCCCATCGGCACCGGCCCCTACAAGATCGACTACTGGGATCACGGCCAGCGGCTGTCCCTGGTCCGCAACGACACCTACTGGGGCACGGCCCCCGAGTACGCGCGGGCCATCTACCAGTGGCGCGCCGAGGGCAGTGTGCGGGCGGCGATGGTGGTGAACGACGAGGCCGAACTCGCCACGTCGCTCGGCCCAGAGGACGGCGCCGGCGATCTCGGTGCCGCCTACCCCAACAACGAGACCACCGCGCTGCGCATCGACGGCAGCCAGGCGCCGCTCGACGACTACCGCGTCCGCGAGGCCATCGACCTCTCCGTCAACCGCGCCGGGATCGTCAAGGCGCTGTTCCAGGGCCTCGGCGAGCCGGCCGGGCAACTCGTCGGCAGCAGCATCGTCGGGTTCGACCCCGACCTTCAGCCGACCCCCTACGACCCCGACCGCGCCGCGCAACTGGTGGCGGAGGCCAAGGCAGACGGCGTTCCCGTCGACAAGCAGATCCGGCTGATCGGGCGCACGGGCCAGTTCCCCAAGATCAACGAGACCGTCGAGGTGATCCAGAACTCGCTGAGCAAAGCAGGCCTGAACGTGAAGATCGAGATGATGGACACGGCGGCTCAGCTGGAGTACCAGGTCCGGCCGTACCCGCAGAGCGGGCCGGTGATGCTGGTGATCCAGCACGGCAACCAGGCGGGTGACGCCCAGTTCACCGTCGACCAGTACATGCGCAGCGACGGTTACCAGAGTTACTTCGGCACAACTGGTTACGACGCGCAGATCGACGCCGCAGAGAAGCTCGTCGGCGCCGCCCGCCAGGACGCGTTCGCGTCGGTACTGGCGAACGAGCCGAAGGAGATCCGGCAGTTCGCGTACATCGCCCACATGAACGGGGTGCTCGCCAAATCCCCGACCGTGCAGTACACGCCCAACTCCGCGACCGGCGACGAGATGCGCCTGAGCGAGATGACCCACGCGGACACATCCGCAAACGGCTAAACCCTCTTCCCAGCCCCCGGAGGAATTGTGATGTCCCAACCGAACCCGATCCGAAGGCGGTGAGTCATGTTCGCCTTCCTGCGCCGACGCGTCTACACCAGCCTCGTCCCTCTCCTCGTCGTCCTCTTCGGTGTGTTCCTGCTCGCCCGCCTCACCGGCGACCCGACCAACCTCTACCTCCCGGTCTCCGCGACCCCCGATCAGCGCGCCGAGTTCGCGGCCGAGAACGGCCTCGACAGGCCGGTGCTGAGCCAGATGGCCGACTACCTGTCCGGGGTCGCCCACCTGGACTTCGGGGAGTCGCTGCGCACCGGTGAATCCGCCGCGACCATGGCGCTGCGGGCGTTCCCCGCCACGTTGCAGCTGGCGTTCTTCACGATGCTGCTCGCGATCATCGGCGCCGTCGTGATCGGCTGCTGGGCGGCGTACCGGCCGAACTCGCTGGCCGATCGGATCTCCAGCCTGCTGTCGATGACCGCGGCCAGCATCCCCGACTTCTGGTTCGCCATCACCGGCGTGTGGATCTTCGCGGTGGTGATGGGGGTGCTGCCCACGTCGGGCACGGGAAGCGCGCTGTCGTGGATCCTGCCGATCGCGACCCTGCTGATCCGCCCGCTGGGCGTGCTCACCCAGGTAGTGCGCGGCGCGATGGTGTCGGCGCTGTCCGCACCATACGTACGTCTTGCCCGCAGCAAGGGCGCCGGCGACCTGCGCGTCGTCACCCATCACGCGCTCCGCAACGCCGCTGCCCCGGCGCTGACGGTGGCCGGCGACCTCACCGTCGGCCTGGTCAACGGCGCCGTCGTCGTGGAGGCGATCTTCGGGTGGCCCGGCATCGGCAAGCTGATGATCGACGCGATCCTGCAGCGAGACTTCGCGGTCCTGCAGGCGGCGGTGCTCCTGACCGCGGTCAGCATCTTCGTCCTCAACATCCTGATCGACGCGGGCTACGCACTTCTCGACGCGCGTGTCCGCGAGAAGACCAAGGTCTAGGAGGCCGCCGACATGTCCATAGACAACGCTCCCCGCCTCGACGGAGCCGGCGACGTCCACCCCGGCCCCGACGAGACGCCCCCGGCCCCGGCCGCTCCCGCGCCCAGACCCGCACGGAACAAGACGCCGTTGTGGAAACTGCTCCTTCGGGACCGGATGGCCACGGTCGCGGCGGCGATCCTGGTGTTCGTGTTCCTCGTCGCCGTCTTCGGCCCGTGGCTGGTCGGCGACGCCGCGACCGATCAGAACCTGGACCAGTCCAACCTCGCACCGTTCCACGTGGCGAACGGGTGGATGAACATCCTCGGCACCGACCCGCTCGGGCGCAGCATGCTCGCCCGGTTGATCGTCGCGTGCCGCACCACCCTCCTGGTGGCGCTGCCCGCGGTCGCGCTGTCCTGCATCGTCGGTTCGCTCATCGGCATGTGGGCCGGGTACCACCGCGGCTGGCGGGAGACGACGGCGATGCGCGTCGCCGACGTCATCATGAGCTTCCCGTCGCTGCTGATGGCCGTCGTCGTCCTGTACGTGTTCTCGCCCAGCGCCGCGAACATCGTCCTGGTCCTGGCGATCACCCGCATCCCGATCTACCTCCGCACCGCCCGCGCGGAGTCGGCGGAACTGCAGAGCCGGTTGTTCGTGGACGCCGCACGCACGTTCGGCGCCCGCAGCGGGGCCGTCATCCGCAGGCACGTGTTCCCCATCCTGCTGCCGACTCTGCTCACCGTCGCCACCCTGGACTTCTGCTACGTGATGCTCGCCGAGTCGTCGCTGAGCTTCCTCGGCATCGGCATCCAGCCGCCCGACATCAGCTGGGGCCTGATGGTGTCCCAGGGCCGGACATACCTGCAGACGGCGTGGTGGCTGTCCTTCTTCCCCGGGCTCGCCATCGTCATCACCACCGTGTCGGCGACCGTGCTCGCCGCGTGGGCCCGGATCGCCACCGACCCCGCCCAGCGCTGGCGCCTGACCGTCCCGCGGTCGCGTCGCTCCCGGCTGTTCCCCACCCGAAAGGTCGTCTCATGAGTGCACCTGCACCGGCTGTCGAATCACCCGACTTCGCAGACGTCGACCGCGTCGCACTCGAGGTCGCGGATCTCACCGTCGACCTGCGCACCCCCTCGGGCACGGTTCGGGCCGTCGACCACGTGTCGTTCACCGCGCGACGCGGGGAGACCCTCGCGTTGCTCGGCGAGTCGGGGTGCGGTAAATCGATGACCGCACAGGCGCTCGTCGGCCTGCTCGAGCCGATCGCCGACGTCACCGACGGCTCGGTCCGCCTCGGCGACGTCGACCTGGTGACGGCGAAGGCGAAGACCCGCCGCGCCCTCGCCGCCACCGAACTCGCCATCGTGTTCCAGGACGCGCTGACCGCGCTCAACCCCGTCTACACCGTCGGCAAGCAGTTGGCCGAACCGTTCCGGATCCACCGCGGGTTGTCCGCGAAAGAGGCGCGGCGCGAAGCGATCTCGCTGATGCAGAGGGTCGGGATTCCCGAGCCCGAATCGCGCGTCGACTCCTACCCGCACCAGTTCTCCGGCGGCATGCGCCAGCGCCTGCTGATTGCAATGGCCGTCGCGCTGAGCCCGACGGTCCTGCTCGCCGACGAGCCGACCACCGCACTCGACGTCACCGTGCAGGCGCAGATCATGTCGCTGCTGCGGGACCTGCGCACCGAGCACGACATGGCCGTCATACTCATCACCCACGACCTCGCGCTGGTGGCGGAGGAGGCCGACCGCGTCGCGATCATGTATGCGGGCAACGTCGTCGAGACCGGACCGGTCGCCGAGGTCTTCTCCGCGCCGCAGCACCCGTACACCAAGGGCCTGCTCGATTCGGTTCCCGTGCACGCGGTCCGCGGCGAGGACCTGAAGTCGATCGGCGGCACCCCGCCCGATCTGCACTCCATTCCGTCCGGCTGCGTCTACCAGGCGCGCTGCCCGCTCGCCCGCGACCTGTGCCGCACCACCCGCCCGCAGCTTGCCGGCGTCGCGGCCGGCCGCCGCTCGGCGTGCCATTTCCCCGAGGAGGTCTGACATGTCCGAGTCGATTCTGAAGGTGCGGGGCCTCACCAAAACGTTCAAGGTGCCTGCCAACGCGGCGGGCAAGAACCAGTTGCGTGCGCTCGACGGCATCGACCTCGACCTCGCCCGCGGCGAAACACTCGGGCTCGTCGGCGAATCGGGCTGCGGCAAGTCCACCCTCGCCCGGACGCTGATGATGCTCGAGCGTCCCGACTCCGGTTCGGTGACGTGTTACGGCGTCGACCCGTTCTCGCTCAAAGGCAAGGAGCTGCTGGCGCTGCGCCGCCGGGTGCAGATGGTGTTCCAGGACCCGTACGCGTCGCTGAACTCCCGGATGTCGGCGGCCGACATCATCGCCGAGCCGTGGCGCACCCACAAGACGATGTACAAGACCAGCCGCGACCGGGCGGCGCGGGTGCGGGAACTGCTGCACCTGGTGGGTCTGCGGCCGAGCGACGAGCACCGCTACCCGCAGGAGTTCTCCGGCGGTCAGCGTCAGCGTCTCGGGATCGCCCGGGCCCTGGCGCTGAACCCGAGCGTCGTCATCTGCGACGAACCCGTGTCGGCCCTGGACCTGTCGGTGCAGGCCCAGGTGCTCAATCTGCTGAACGACCTGCAGAAACAGCTCGGCATCTCGTACGTGTTCATTTCGCACGACCTGTCGGTGGTCCGGCACGTCGCCGACCGCGTCGCCGTGATGTACCTCGGCCGGATCGTGGAGACGGGCGCGACGGACGCCGTCTTCGACCGTCCCGCCCACCCGTACACCGAGGCTCTGATGTCGGCGGCACCGAAGCTGGACGCCGGATCCCGCGGCAAGCGGATCATCCTCGAGGGTGAGGTTCCGTCGCCGCTGAACCCGCCGTCGGGCTGCCGGTTCCGCACCCGCTGCGCGCATGCGACCGACATCTGCGCGAGCACGGTGCCGCCCGGCGCCGTCGACGCGAGCGAAAGCGGCCACGTCGCCGAATGCCACCATCCTCGCCGTCCGGTCGCGCTCGGCGTGCCGGTCGCGGTCGGGTGAGCGGGGCCGAGTTCGCGGTCATCGCGCTCGCCGTCTTTCTCGCCTCGTGCATGCAGGCGTCGATCGGATTCGGGATGGGGATGCTCGCGGCACCGGTCGTGGCGCTCGTCGATCCGAGCCTGCTGCCCGGGACGCTGATCATGACGGCGACGGTCGTGACGGTGATGGTGGTGTGGCGGGAACGGGAGGCCCTGGACCTGACCGGCACGGGGTGGGCTCTGGCCGGCCGGGTGCCGGGCACCATCGCGGGCGCGGTACTGCTGGTGGTGCTGCCGGAACGGGGGTTGTCGCTGCTGCTCGCGGGCGTGGTGCTCTCCGGGGTCGTCTTCGCGACCCTGGGCTGGGCGCCGCCGCAGCGACGCCGGAACCTCGCCGTCGCCGGCGCCGCGTCGGGTCTCCTCGGCACGGCCACGTCGATCGGCGGACCGCCGATGGCGCTGGTGATGCAGGGGTCGAAGGGGGCGCAGCTGCGCGGCAACATGAGCGCGTTCTTCCTTGTGGGCTCCACACTGTCGGTCGCCGTTCTCGCCGCGACGGGTTCGGTGCATCGCGAGTCGGCGGTGATGTTCGCGTTGCTCGCCCCGGTGACGGTGCTCGGATACGTGGCGTCGCGGTTCGTGAACCGCCACCTGGACGCGTCTCGCCTGCGCGGGACGTCCATCGCGGTGTCCTGTGTGGGTGCGTTGATGCTGATCGGACAGCAGCTTCTCTGATGCAGTGTCTGCATCGTTCGATGCTCAACAAGTCTTGGACATGTATCGATCGGGCCACTTAGAGTTTTCGTTGTGAGGCGCCTCACGGGCGGCGCTGCGCTGTGAAGGAAGGTTTCGGAAGATGAGTACAACGAGCACCCCGGTCGTCACCGACATGCGAGTGGTTCCGATCGCGGGACACGACAGCATGCTCCTGAACCTGTCCGGCGCGCATGCCCCGTACTTCACCCGGAACCTGGTGATCCTCACCGATTCCGACGGCAACACCGGTGTCGGCGAGGTACCCGGCGGTGAGCCGATCCGGCGTACCCTCGAGGACGCCCGCGCCATCGTGACCGGGCGCAGCATCGGCGAGTACAACGGAGTGCTCGCCGACCTGCGGCGCACGTTCGCCGACCGCGACTCCGCAGGCCGCGGCAACCAGACGTTCGACCTCCGCGTCGCGATCCACGCCGTCACCGCCGTCGAGTCGGCGCTCCTCGACGTTCTCGGGCAGCACCTCGGTGTTCCCGTCGCGGCCCTGCTCGGCGACGGTCAGCAGCGCGAGAAGGTGCAGGCGCTCGGCTACCTCTTCTTCGTCGGTGACCGCAACAAGACCGACCTGGACTATCAGTCGGGTGCGGGCGAGTCCGACGACTGGCTGCGCCTGCGGCACGAGGAGGCCCTGACACCGGACGCCGTCGTGCGACTCGCCGAGGCCGCGCAGGCGCGGTACGGGTTCGCCGACTTCAAGCTCAAGGGTGGCGTCCTCGCACCCCGCGAGGAGGCGGCGGCCGTCACGGCGCTGGCGGAGCGGTTCCCCGACGCCCGGGTCACCCTCGACCCCAACGGCGGGTGGCTGCTGTCGGAGGCCATCGAGACCTGCCGCGGGCTGAAGGACGTGCTCGCGTACGCCGAGGATCCGGTCGGCCCCGAGGGCAGCTTCTCCGGCCGCGAGGTGATGAGCGAGTTCAAGCGCGCCACCGGACTGCCGACCGCCACCAACATGATCGCCACCGACTGGCGCGAGATGGGGCACACCATTCGCTCCGGCGCCGTCGACATCCCCCTCGCCGACCCGCACTTCTGGACGATGGCCGGATCGGTCCGCGTCGCCCAGCTCTGCGATGCGTGGGGCCTCACCTGGGGATCGCATTCCAATAACCACTTCGACGTGTCGCTCGCCATGTTCACCCACGTGGCCGCCGCGGCCCCGGGCGACATCACTGCCATCGACACTCACTGGATCTGGCAGGACGGTCAGCGGATCACCCGAGACCCGTACGCGATCGAGGGCGGCTACCTGACCGTGCCGTCGACGCCGGGCCTCGGGGTGGAGCTCGACATGGACCGGGTCGAGGCCGCGCACGAGCTGTACCTCCAGAAGGGGCTCGGCGCACGCGACGACTCGGTCGGCATGCAGTTCCTGGTGCCCGGCTGGTCGTTCGACAGCAAGCGCCCGGCGCTGGTCCGCGCCTGATGAAGATCGTCGTCGGCGACCGGAATCTGCTGCCGCATCGCGAGCTGTTCGAGTCGGGGCTGCCGTCCGGCGCCGCGGTGTCGTGGCATCGGACGTTCGACGAGTCGGCGATCGTCCCCGACCTCGCCGACGCCGGCGTGTACGTGGGTGGCCGGTTCACCGCCGCGATGGCGGCCGCCGCACCCAAGCTGCGGCTGCTGCACGTCGCCGGCGCGGGCACCGACAACGTGGCCTTCGACGCCCTTCCTCCCGACACCCTGGTCGCCAACACGTTCCACCACGAGGACTCGATCGCGGAGTACATCGTGTCGTCGGCGCTGATGCTGCGCCGCGGATTCCTCGGTCACGACCGCGCCCTCCGCGGCGACGTGTGGGCGACGTCCGTCTACGACGACGCGATCGCGCAGTCCCTGTCCATGCGTGGTGCGCGGGTCGGGTTCGTCGGCTTCGGTCACATCGGCGGGAGGTCGTGGAGCTTGCTCCGCGCGTTCGGTGCAGTGGGCTGCGCGGTCACCGGGCGCGGAAATCTCGACGCCAAGGCGGAAGGCCTCGAATGGGCGGGCGACAACACGTCGCTGCTCCGGCTCATGACCGAGTCCGACGTCGTCGTGGTGTCCGCGCCACTGGGCGATCACACCCGCGGCATGATCGGCGGGCCGGAACTCGAGGCACTCGGACCCGACGGAGTCCTGATCAACGTCGGGCGCGGCCCCCTCGTTCAGGAACGGCCGCTGTACGACGCTCTGGCGTCGCATCGGATCGCGGCCGCGGCCATCGACGTCTGGTACTCCTATCCCGATGCCGGCGGTCACGGCGCGCCGAGCGCACTGCCGTTCCGCGACCTGCCGAACGTCCTGATGACTCCGCACTCGTCCGGCGTCACCGACCACACGTTCGTCGGACGCGTCCGCGACATCACCGACAACATCCGCCGGCTGGACACGGGGCAGACGGTCTTGCGCACCTGCCGCTGAGGACGCCGCCGTCTTGCGACCTTCTCTATAGGAGTTCCTATAGAGAAGGAGTCGGTGCCGCCGAGAGTGACAGATCCTGAAGGATCGGCGGCAAAAAATCGCTGCGACCAGGCGATTTGGAAATCGGCGCACGGTTCGCGTAACTTATTCCGAGTCAGAGCGACACGGACACCGACCTTCACCGCAAGGTGAATGCCACGAGGTTGTACGAAGTGCCTGGCAAATCCGAAGTTCACCATCGTGTATGGTTGTGCTTCAACCCCGGAATGTCTTCAGCGGGTGCCGGTTTGCGCCGGTCAGTCCGATGAGATAAGCTGGAAAAGTTGCCCCGGAGCGGCTGGCGAGTGAGTCAGAAGTGATGGTGTGCGCGTGTTCTTTGAGAACTCAACAGTGTGTCGATGAATGTCAG
>NZ_JARJBD010000407.1:0-468 GCF_029269925.1 Rhodococcus sp. T2V | reverse complement strand
GCCTGGCCCGCTGCATCGCCATGGTCATCATCTGGAACGACCTCGCCTGCGGCGATCGGGAGGCCGCCGCCGTCCTGGTGGCGATCAACTCGGTGTTCCAGGTGATCATGTTCGCCGCCCTCGGCTGGTTCTACCTGTCCGTGCTGCCCGGTTGGCTGGGTCTCGAGCAGACCACCATCGACACCTCGCCGTGGCAGATCGCAAAGTCGGTGCTGATCTTCCTGGGGATCCCGCTATTGGCCGGTTACCTGACCCGCCGGTTCGGCGAGAAGGCCAAGGGCCGCACCTGGTACGAAACCACGTTCATTCCGAAGATCGGGCCGTGGGCGCTCTACGGTCTGCTGTTCACCATCGTGATTCTCTTCGCCCTGCAGGGCGACCAGATCACCTCCCGGCCCTGGGACGTCGTCCGAATCGCCATTCCCTTGCTCGCGTACTTCGCGATCATGTGGGGCGGCGGCTACGCCC
>NZ_JARJBD010000406.1:0-471 GCF_029269925.1 Rhodococcus sp. T2V | reverse complement strand
CGGTGCCGGTCGCGGAGCAGATCCTCGCCGACGCCGGGCATCCGGGTGCCCGGCTCCGAGCCGATCACCGCATCACCTCCGCCAGCCTGCGGGCCGCGGTGCTTGGGCTCTGGAACCTCTAAACCGCCACCCCCACCATGTGCTGTGACCAGTGGTAACGACACGTCCCCGGCGGATCACCGAACCGACATCATCGCCGACAATGCAGGCATTACCGGCATTACTGGCAATACCGGGTTTCGGCGTCTTCCTTTGGCTGAGGTTCGCGCACCTCGGTGGCCGGTGTCGGCGCCCCGCCCACCCGGGGTGCGGTCACGCCAGCGCCAGAACGCGGGAGCGGGCCTCCAGGTAGCGGACGAGGAGATCGAGCATCTGAGCGTCCGGGTGGACGAGTTCGGGAAGGTCCTTCGCGCTGATGATCGTCTGATCGACCGCGGCGACCTGCCGGCGGCATTCGCCGAGCGCCTCCGG
>NZ_JARJBD010000405.1:0-472 GCF_029269925.1 Rhodococcus sp. T2V | reverse complement strand
GTCCGGCGAGCCAGATGTTGTCCTCGCCCATCTGGTGTCCGGTGCGGGCCTCGAATGTCGCGCGGCGTTCGGTAATGAGTTGTGTGGTTCGGGCGAGCTGGGTTTGCAGCTCGGGCAGGAAGGTGGCGTCGGTGGCGAACTTGTCGCAGGTCAGGCAGGCGTTGCCCTTGCCGCAGACCTGACGGGGCGGCAGCAGGCAGTACCCGTTGGGCAGGATCCGGTCGGTCCGTCTGTCCAGCTCGAGCATGTCGTAGAGGTCGCGGGAATCGACCTCGAGCTCGCGCCCGTCGGCGGTGATCTTGCGGAAGCGCAGAAACTCGGCCTCGGCGGTGGACTGCAACGTCTGCGCATACGTCATGCTCATAGTCGGCGTGAGGTGCCCGAGGTAGCGCTGCAGCACGTGCAACGGGACGCCGGTGTTCAGCAACCGGGTGGCGACGGTGTGGCGGAATCGGTGGGTGCGGTTGAAATC
>NZ_JARJBD010000404.1:0-473 GCF_029269925.1 Rhodococcus sp. T2V | reverse complement strand
CATCTCCGCGGAACTGATCGCCGCCAAGTGGAAGTTCGACCGCGACACCCTCGACAGTTTCTCCGCACAGTCGCATCAGCGGGCCGCCGACGCCGCGTCGAAGGGGTTGTTCGCCAAGGAGATCATCCCGATCGACGTGACCAACGCCGCCGGCGAGACGGTCACGCACACCGTCGACGAGACGGTGCGCGCCACGACCACCGCCGAGGGTCTGTCCGGGCTGAAGTCGTCGTTCTACTCGGAGAAGTACGCGGCCCGGTTCCCCGAGGCGCAGTGGCACATCACCCCGGGTAACTCGTCGCCGCTGACCGACGGTGCGTCCGCCGCGCTGATCATGAGCGAGGAGATGGCGTCGAAGCTGGGTCTGACCCCGCGGGCCCGGTTCCACTCGTTCGCCGTCGCCGGTGACGACCCGGTGTTCATGCTCACCGCGCCGATCCCGGCGACGAAGAAGATCCTCGCCAAGTCGGGGC
>NZ_JARJBD010000403.1:0-474 GCF_029269925.1 Rhodococcus sp. T2V | reverse complement strand
GGACTGCCGGTTCAGGTCGACGATCCACACGATCTCGCCGAGTTCGGCGACCGAGGTGTCGAGGATCGCCTCCCACACCGCGCCCTCGTCCAGTTCCGCGTCACCGACGAGTGAGTACTGCCGACCGGTTCCGGCGCCGCCGATGGCGGTGTCGACGTAGCGGCGGGCGATCGCACCCCAGATCGGGGCCGTCGCACCGATCCCGACCGAGCCGGTCGAATAGTCCACCGGATCCGGGTCTTTCGCCCGGCTGGGGTAGGACTGCAGGCCACCGAACTCCCGCAGCGTCGTCAGATATCGCTCGTCCAACTCCCCCAGCAGGTAGTTGATGCCGTGCAGCACCGGCGAGGCGTGTGGCTTCACCGACACCCGGTCCCCCGGCCGCAACTGCTCGAACCACAGCGACGTCATGATCGACACCATCGACGCACACGACGCCTGATGCCCACCCACCTTCAACCCCGTCGGATTCGG
>NZ_JARJBD010000402.1:0-475 GCF_029269925.1 Rhodococcus sp. T2V | reverse complement strand
CATGCGGGTCTGCGACCGTGAGGACGGCGTCGACGATGTGCGGGTTGCGTTCGAGCTCTTGTTCGAGTTTGCGCAGTGTGTGGGCGATGTGGGATTCGGCATGGTCGCCGACGAGGTCGACGCTGGCGACGAGGAAGGATCTGTTTCGGTCCGGTGTACTCGATGCGCACGAAGCGCACGGTCGCCACGTCGGGTAGCTGTGCGATTCGTTCGACGGCGGCGTTGCGCAGTTAGCTCGAACCCGGCTCTCCGGTGAGGAATCGGCGGTTCCGGTCGATCAGTACGACCGCGACCGCACCCAGCAGTACCCCCACGAGGATCGACCCGGTCGCGTCCCAGACGGCGGTGCCCGTGATCTGGTGCAGCGCGATTGCGGCGGCGATGAGAATGCCGACGATCGCGGCGCTGTCCTTAACGGATACCGCCCGCACTGTCGGATCCGAGGTTTCGAGGGCGTAGTCGAGGACGTCGCGGT
>NZ_JARJBD010000401.1:0-480 GCF_029269925.1 Rhodococcus sp. T2V | reverse complement strand
CGCACCTGCGGGAATTGTTCGACACCGACCCGAACCGCGGCACCGACCTTGCCCTTACCGCCGCTGATCTCTACATCGACTACAGCAAGCACCGCGTCACCCGCGAAACCCTCGGGCTCCTCCTGGATCTGGCCCGGGCGGCGGGTGTGGAGGAACGCCGGGACGCGATGTTCGCGGGTGCACACATCAATACCTCCGAAGACCGCGCGGTGCTGCACACTGCGTTGCGGATGCCGCCCGAGGGTGAGCTGATCGTGGACGGGCAGAACGTGATCGCGGAGGTGCACGCGGTGCTCCGTCGGATGGGCGAGTTCACCGACCGGGTGCGGTCCGGGGAGTGGCGCGGCGCGACCGGCAAACGCATCGACACCGTAGTGAACATCGGCATCGGGGGTTCGGACCTGGGGCCGGCGATGGTGTGCCGAGCGTTGCGGCACTACGCGGACGGCCCCGATGTGCGGTTCGTGTCGAACATCGACC
>NZ_JARJBD010000400.1:0-481 GCF_029269925.1 Rhodococcus sp. T2V | reverse complement strand
GCCCTGGTCGATTTCAACCGCACCCACCGATTCCGCCACACCGTCGCCACCCGGTTGCTGAACAGCGGTGTCCCGTTGCACGTGCTGCAGCGTTACCTCGGGCATCTCACGCCGACCATGAGCATGACGTATGCGCAGACGCTGCAGTCCACCGCCGAGGCCGAGTTCCTGCGCCACCGCAAGCTCACCGCCGACGGACGCGAGCTCGAGATCGATCCTCGCGACCTCTACGACATGCTCGAGTTGGACAGACGCACCGACCGGATCCTGCCCAACGGGTACTGCCTGCTGCCGCCGCGTCAGGTCTGCGGCAAGGGCAACGCCTGCCTGACCTGCGATAAGTTCGCCACCGACGCCACCTTCCTGCCCGAGCTGCAAACCCAGCTGGCGCGGACCACGCAACTCATTACCGAACGCCGCGCGACGTTCGAGGCCCGCACCGGACACCAGATGGGCGAGGACAACATCTGGCTCGCCGGAC
>NZ_JARJBD010000399.1:0-484 GCF_029269925.1 Rhodococcus sp. T2V | reverse complement strand
GCCCCGATGTGCGGTTCGTGTCGAACATCGACCCCACGGACCTGCTGTCGACTCTCACGGATCTCGACCCCGCGAGCACACTGTTCGTGGTGGTGTCGAAAACGTTCTCCACGCTGGAGACGATGACCAACGCCGCCGCGGCCCGCCGGTGGGTCACCGAGGCACTCGGCGACGATGCCGTCCCGCAGCACTTCGTCGCCGTCTCCACCGACGAAGAACGGGTCGCCGCGTTCGGCATCAACCGGGCGAGCACGTTCGGGTTTTGGGACTGGGTCGGGGGACGATACTCGGTCGGTTCGGCCGTCGGTCTCGCGGTCATGGCCGCGATAGGCCGCGATCGCTTCGCCGAATTCCTCGACGGCTTCCACCAGCTCGACGAGCACTTCCGCACCGCCCCGCTCGAGTCGAACGCACCGGTCCTGCTGGGCTTGCTGGGGGTCTGGTACGGGAGCTTCTTCGGTTGCGATTCTCGTGCGGTGCTGCC
>NZ_JARJBD010000398.1:0-485 GCF_029269925.1 Rhodococcus sp. T2V | reverse complement strand
CCACTGCGCCCGCAGAACACGGCATACGTGATGTTCACCTCGGGATCGACCGGCCACCCGAAGGGAGTGGCCGTGGCCCACACCGCAATCGTTAATCAGGTTCGGTGGGTGGTGGAGGCGTTCGATCACCGCGCCGGTGACCGCCTCCTGCAGAGCAACGCGGTGACCTTCGACGCGTCCACTCCCGACCTCTTCGCACCGCTGCAGGTCGGCGGATGCGTGGTGTTGGCGAGCTCGGACGGCCAACGCGACCCTGACTACCTGGCAAATGCCATCCGGGCTCAGAAGGTCACCCACATGGCGTCCGTGCCAACAGTGCTAACCAGTCTGATGGCAAGCCGGTCGTCGGACGCTCTCGGTGGGCTGAAGGTGGTCTACCTCGGCGGTGAAATGCTGTCCGGGCAGACGGTCGCGCAGTTGGCGCAGTTCAGTCCGGCGACGGTGTGGAACCAGTACGGGCCCACCGAAACCACCGTCAGCGTCAT